>CAIRBD010000705.1 GCA_903876745.1 uncultured Gemmatimonadota bacterium | reverse complement strand
CGCCGGCCGCCGCCGCGAACACCGCATACTGTTCCTCGGCGATCCGCGACCATTCGTACCGCGCCGACGACGCCACCGCGCCCGCCGACAGCCGCGCCCGCAGCAACGCGTCGTCGCGCAGCAGCTGCAGCTTCTCGCGCAGCGCGTCGGCGCCCACGGGCACGAGCCACCCGTTCTCACCGTCGCGTACCAGCTCCTCCGTCCCGTTGATCGCGTGCGCGACGATCGGCAGCCCCGACGCTGCCGCTTCGAGCGTCACCAGCGAGAACGCTTCGTAGCGCGACGGAAAACAGAACGCGTCGCACGCCGCGTAGTAGTCCTGCGGCGCCGGACTCGGCGGTGCGAACGTCACCCGCCCGGCCGCGCCGGCACGCGCCGCCACCTCGCCCATCGCCGCCGCGTCGCCGCGGCCGAGCACCACGAGGTGCGCGTCCGCGAGGCCGGCCACCGCGTGGATCGCGTCGCGCACCCCTTTGCGCTCCCAGTCACCACCCACGAACAGCGCCAGGAACCCGTCGTACGGCAGCCTCAGACGCTCACGGAGTGCGCGCTTGGCGGCCGCGTCGGCAGCGGGCCTGAACTGCGCGCGGTCCACGCCGTTCGGGATCACCGTGATGCGCTCCGCGGGCACGCGGTAGAACTCCCGCAGTTCACGCGCCGTCCCCTGCGACACCGCGATCACCTGCCGCAGACGGCGCGACCCGTACGCATGCCGCTCCTCCGCCACGAACCGCGACTGCGCGAACCGCTGATACAGCGCGCGCGCGCCAGCCCCGCCCCGCAGCCCGCCGAACCGCGCCGTGAACGCCGCGTGGCAGAACTGCGCGGTGATCACCTCGGCGTCGATCGCGGCCGCGCCGATCGTCGCCGTGATCGTGCAGGCGGCGCGGCGCTCCGCCGCGCGCGCCGCGCGCGCGAAGGCCCACGTGCGCACGAACGCCGGACGCGTCGGCCCCGTGATCGGCATCCACCGCACCGGCGCGTCGCCCAGTTCGCACACACGCGCGATCACCGTCACCGGCACGCGATGCGCGATGCGCGCCAGCACCTCGGCGGCCGCGCGCTCCATGCCACCGCGCCGGTGCACCTCGTGCGCCACGAAAGCCAGCGAGAACGGCGTCATTCGTGGAATCTACGTACCGCTCCCGGTGGACGCTTCCCCGGCCGCCTCGCGAAACGCCGCGATCACCGCGGCCGCGTATCGCCGATCATCGAACGCGGCGGCGCGCACCCGCGCCGCGCCACCGAGCACTTGCGCGAACGCCGGCTCGCGCAGCACGCGCAGCACGGATCGCGCCAACGCGCCGCTGTCGCCGTATGGCGTGAGTAGCCCGTCCACCCCGTCGGTGATGATCTCCGCGGGCCCTCCACCGCTTCCGGCGATCACGGGTTTGCCCAGCGCCATCGCCTCGATCACCACGATGCCGAACGGTTCATGGTCGGACGCGTGCACGATCACGTCCATCGCCTGCATCCACTCCGGCACGTTCGACTGGAATCCCGCGAACCGCACCGCGTGCTGCACGCCGAGCGCGTGGGCGCGCGCCGCCAGCTCCGCCGCATAGCCCGGTTCGGTCTCGTGCGGCCCGCCGACGATCACCACGTGCGCATCCGGCCGCTCGGCGAGGATCGCCGGGACCGCGTCCACGAGCACATGCACGCCCTTCCACCGCTGCAGCCGCGCCACCATCCCGATGAGCGGCCCCTGCGCCGGCAGCTCCAGCCGTCGCCGGAGGTCCGCCGGCGCCGGCAGTGCGTCGGGATCGAACGCATCGAGCGATGCCCCGGGGTACACCAGCCACTGCCGACGACGCGGGGAAAGCCGCGCCTGCGCCGCCGCCCCCTCGCGCGAGAGCACCAACACGCCGCGCGCCGGCAGGCGCGTCGCCGTGCGGTCGAGCCAGTCGGGACGGGGCGTGCCCACCTGATACCACACGCAGGGCACCCCCGCGAGCCACGCCGCGGGACCCGCGGTGAGTTGTCCCGCGACCATCCATCCCACCACGAGGTCGGCCGTCCGTTCGCGTGCAAGCGCCGCGACACGCCGGATGGCGCGCATGCGGCGCCCGATGTCGCGGAACCGTCCCGCCTCCACGACGTGCGTCTCGACGCCAAGCGACGCGGTCTCGTCCGCCATCGGACCCGACCGCAGGTAGACCACGATCCACTCGACGCCCTGCCCGCGCCCCCGGCGCAGCAACTGGCGGAGCATCTGCTCGCCGCCACCGAGCGGCGTGGCGAGCGGCATCACCACCAGCACGCGCATCGGCATCACGACGCCGGCCGCGGCACGCGCGATGCCGCGTCGGCACGCGGATCGGCGCGCCAATGCCGCCATCCGCGGAGTCGCCCCTCGAGCGTCGAGCGCCAGCGGGCGACTGCGTGATCGTCGCCGCGCGCGACGAGCCGCGGCAGTTGCACGAGCCCGGGCTCGATGCGCGTTCCCACGAGCAGCGCCCACAGCAGGAAGGCGGCGCGCGCGAACCCACGCTGATGCTCGAGCAGCGCCAGCGTCTCGTTGTGCACCGCCTGCACCTGCGGCGCGGCTACGAAGATCCCGCGATGCCGCAGGTCGTCGTCGTGGCGCGGCGCGATGTGATGCTCCACGGCGATCGCCGGGTCGTACACGAGCGTCCACCCCGCGCGGCGCAGCGGCAGACAGAGCGCCAGCTCCCAGAACATCTGCGCCCCCGCGCCCTCCAGCCGCGTGTCGAAGCCGAGCGCGCGCAGCAGCGGCGCGCGGAAAGCGGCGTTGGCCCCCTTGAGCACGTCCACGGCGCGCGCCGGCCCCGCCCCCAAATGATGATTGCCGATCACCCGGCCGAACCACTGCACCCGTCCCACATCCGCGCGGTCGCCGCGTTCGAGCGGCTGCCAGTCGCGCCCGCCCACGCCGCCCACGCGCGGGTCCGTGAACGCCCGCACGAGCCGCTCGATCCAGTCAGCGCGTGGTTCCGTGTCGTCATCCGTGAGCGCGATGATGTCACCCGAACAACGCGCCAGCGCGGCGTTCATCGCCGCCACCACCCCGGGCCCCGCCGGCGTCGCGCGCACCAACCGCACGCCGAGCGACGGCTCGAACGCATCGAGCTGCGCGCCGCTCTCGTGGTCGTCGGCGCGCACCGCGACGACGATCTCCCCCGGCGGCACGGACTGCGCCGCGAGCGCGCGCAGACACCGCGCGAGGGCCTCCGGACGACGCCAGGTGGGAACGAGAACGGAGACGGTCGGCACCTTCACAGTATGCACCGGAGACACGATGCCGGCCAACCACCACTTCCTCCGGCTGGCACGTTCGGTAGAATCCACGCATCGACGTTCCCGCCACACCTGTTTCTGCCCCGCATGACCGACGCCCTCGGCCGCCGCGGAGCGATCAGTCGCCTGCGAACTGCGGGGCGCGCCCGTCGGCACAGGCGCGAAAGAGCTCCACGTAACGCCCGGCGAGATGGTCCCACGAGAAGTGATCGCGGGCCCACGCGTGCCGATCGTGTGCCGCCGCGCCGCCGGAGGATGCGCGTTCGCCGAGCGCCGAGGCGAGCAACGGCGTGAGCGCGCCGGGCACGCGCAGGTCGGCGAGCCGCGCGTGCGGGCCGTAGATGTACCGCGTCGTCGGCGAATCGTGGGCGGCGCAGGGGAGACCGGCGGCCAGTGCTTCGAGGTGCGCCATGCCGAACCCCTCATGGAGCGACGCGAGCACGAAGGCGTCGGCG
>CAIRBD010000704.1 GCA_903876745.1 uncultured Gemmatimonadota bacterium | reverse complement strand
TGTCACCGGCGGAGCCGAGCAGGTTCGTGCCGCCGGTCGGACCCTCGCCATAGCGCTGCAACGTGTAGTCGTCCTGATTCGCCATGTCGTAGCCGATGTCGCCGCGCACCTGCAGCCAGCCGACCGGGCGCCAGTTCACGGTGGAACTCCCGACGAACCGCACCACGTTCTGTGATGAGACGTACTGGAAGATCTCTCCCGGCGTCATCGCGGCATAGCCATAGAGCGGCTCACCGGCGGCGCCGATGCCGCTGTACCCGGGACCGGTCGAATAGCCAGGCCCGAACGTCATTTGCTGCACGTAGCTCGCGACGGAACCGTTCTCGCTCTGCGGGAAACGCTGGTCGAGCGAGGTCAGCCCCGCCGACACCGAAACGTCCAGGTGCGGCGTCAGGGCGACGTCCACGTTCGACCGCAGCGAGAACTGCTGCAGGTTGTTCGGATGCAGCATGTTCGGACGGATGAGGATGCCGAGCGAGTCGAAGCGGTGCTGGTCCACGGCCGGCAGGCCCACGGGACCGGTCTCTTCGTTCATGTCGGCACTGATGAAGTACCGCACCTGCTCCGTGCCGCCGGACACCTGACCGCCCACGAGACGGCGTGCGCCGGCCTTGATCGTCGTCGTGGCCGGATTCTTCCAGAGATTGAGCACGGTCGCGCTGTCGAGCAGGCACGTCCCCTCGGCGACGTCATACGTGAAGCACCGCTTCTGCGCCGTGGCCCCGGGCGAGTGACCGAGCAGCGAATAGGTGGCCGGATAGTTGTTTCGGTCCTCGATCCGCCCCTGCTCCGTGTGGAAGGAGAAGACCGGCTTCCCGACCCGCCCTCGTTTCGTCGTGATCACGATCACGCCGTTCGCGGCGTCCGTGCCATAGAGCGTCGCGGCGGAAGGACCCTTCACGACTTCGATGCTCTCGATCTCTTCGGGATTGAGGTCGTTGGCCCGGCTCGGCACCGTTCCGCCGCCCGTGCCGTTGCCGCTCGAAGTGCTCGTCATGCGCACCCCGTCGATGACGAAGATCGGATCGTTCGCCAGCGCCATCGAACTCACGCCACGGACACGGATGCGGCTCGTACCGCCCGTCATGCCGGCGGTCGAGACCTGCACGCCCGTCATCTGCGCCGAGAGCAGGTCCCCGATGTTCTTCACCGGCGACTCCGCGATCCGGGTGGATGCGTCGACGGTCGACACCGCGTTGCCCAGCTCGATACGGCGCTGCGCTCCCGTCGCGGTCATCACGACCGCCTGCAGCGACGTCGCCGCCGCCTCGAGGGCGAAGTCGGCGACGACGGTCTGGTTGTCGGCGACCGTCACGGTCTTCTTCGCCGCCACGAAGCCGATGCGCCGTGTGCTGATCGTTTGCGGTCCCGAGGCCACCGCCGCGAGCCGATAGGTGCCGTCGGTCCCGGTCACGACTCCGATCCCGGAGCCCTCAACCTGGATCGTCACACCGACGACCGGCGCGCCCGATCCCTTATCCGTGACCTTCCCGCTCACCCCTCCGACGGACCGGCTCGTTTGCGCGCCTGCTGCGGAGACTCCCGCCAGCACCGCGAGAACGACGGCGAACCCGCGGGCACGTCGACCAATGCCGTATCCCATGTATCGTCTCCTGACGATGATGCATCCGTGATCGAGACCAATCTCGCGTTCAGTGTGCGGCGATTCCCATCTGCGACGCTCGTATTACAGCCACATACAGGACGGCCGGCCGGATACCCCCAAGCCGTGGAATTTCAACCCCGCTCGTGCTCCGCAGGAACCGGCTCCACCTCGACGATCATCTCGACCTCGACGGGGATGTCGAACGGCAACTCGTTCGCCCCGACGGCGCTGCGTGCGTGACGCCCGGCCTCGCCGAACACCTCCACCATGAGATCGGAAACGCCATTGACGACCGCCGGCTGTCTCGTGAATCCCGGAGCGCTATTCACCCACGCCATCAGCTTCACGATCCGGCGCACGCGGTCGAGCGATCCGAGTTCGGCGCGCAGCACGGCCAGTGCGTTCAATCCGGCGAGGCGAGCGGCCTGGTATCCCTCTTCCTCCGTCACGCCGGCGCCCACCTTGCCCGTCATCACGGGTTTGCCGTTCGCGATGGGTCCCTGGCCCGCGAGGTAGACCAGGTTGCCGGTTCGCACCGCCGGTACATAGTTGGCGGCTGGCGGCGGCGCGGCCGGCAGCGTGATGCCAGCGGCGGTGAGAAACGCCTCGGGCGAATGCGCGCGCGTTGCGGAATCGTGGTCGCTAGACATGATGTCACCCTCTTTTTCGAAGTGTCAACGTCAGCGGCGCGAGAGTCGCCGGCGCCGACAGAAGACCGGCGAGCCGGCGTTTCGCCCCCAAGCCCTCCCGACGCGCGGATTGACAGCGCCTCCGTTCGACGGCATTATCCACGCGTGATCCCTCTCTCGCGCCCCTTGGCCACTCCGACCCAGCGCGAGTCGGATCCTGCGTTGGTGGAGCGCGTGCGCGCTGGCGATGCGTCGGCGTTCGAGATCGTCTTTCGTACGCATTGGGAGGCGCTCTACCAGCACGCATTTCGGTTGCTGCGTGCCCGGGACGCC
>CAIRBD010000703.1 GCA_903876745.1 uncultured Gemmatimonadota bacterium | reverse complement strand
GACTTGCCCGACCCCGTGGGGCCCGTCACGAGCACGAGCCCCTTCGTGAGATAGCAGAGGTTCTGGACCTCGGGGCTCACGCCGAGCTGGTCGGCCGTGACGATGGTGCTCGGGATGACGCGGAACACCCCGGCGATCCCCTTGCGATCCTTGAGCACGTTGGCGCGGAAGCGCGCCACGCCGGTGATCTCGTAGGCGAAGTCGGTGTCGTTGTGCTCGTGGTACTCCTTGAGGTTGCGCTCCGGCATGATCGCGTAGAGCAGGCCCTCGAGTTCGTCATTGACGAGCTTGCCCTCGTTCTCGAGCCGGTGCATCTCGCCGTGCTTGCGGATGATCGGCGGCTCGCTCACGCGCAGATGCAGGTCCGACCCGCCGTCGCTCACGAGCGTGCGCAGCAGCCGCTCCATGGCGGCGCGCGCATCGTCGGGGTTCTGCGCCGCCATCTTCATGCTCTTGCGCGCCACGGGGCGCGTCACGGCCTCCTCCGGCGGGAGGTTCATCGGCGTGAACATCCCCGTGCGGCGCTGGAAGTCGCCCTTGTCGTCGATGACGATGCTCACGTTCCACTTGTCGCCCGCGACCATCGCGCGCACCGAGAAGACGCCGTCGGGGCATTCGTAGCGGAACTTCACGGGCGCCTTGGCGTCGAGCTGCGCGGCGACCGCCGGGTTGGCGATCTCGCGCAGCAGCGCCACCACCTGCGCGCCGGCGAGCGCCTTGGTCACGGGCCGCGTCTGCCCGTCCACTTTGAGGTTGGCCGGATCGTCCTCGCGGAGCACGAGTTCGTCGGCGCGGTTGCTGATCATCACGCTGAGCAGGCGGTCGAGTTGTGCCATGGGGCGGGTCGCTCGATGGGGCGTGGGGGGGGAACGGACTAGTTCGCGTGCGAGTGGACGAGCGTGCCGGGGGCGCAATCCGCGAGCGCTTTCCCTTCGATCTGGATGGTGACGTGATGGATGCCGAGCGTGGAGAGGACCACGTTCATCCGCTCGAGCGCCGTCTGGTGCTCGGCGGGATCGAGGATCATCGCGTGCGCACTCATCGCGACGACGCCGGACGTGAGCGTCCACACGTGGAGGTCGTGCACCGACTCCACATGGTCCACCGCCTTGAGCGCTCGGCGGACCTCGCCGAGGTCGATGTGCGCCGGCGTGGCCTCGAGCAGCACGTCGACGCTCTCCTTCACGAGCGACCAGCTGCCGCGCAGGATGAGCACCGTCATGACGATCGAGGCGATGGGGTCGGCGAGCGTCCAGCCCTTGTAGCGGATGAACAGCCCGGCGATGACCGCGGCGACGGAGCCGAGCAGGTCGGCGATCATGTGCAGGTAGGCGCCCCGCACGTTGAGCGAGTCCTTGGCGCCGCCGTGCAGCATCCACGCGGCGACGAGGTTGGCGACCAGTCCGGCCGAGGCCACGACGATCATCAGCCCCGTTTCCACGGGCTCCGGGGAACGGAACCGCTGGATGGCCTCCCAGATGATCGCGGCCGAGATGAGCAGCAGCGTGGCGCCGTTGAAGAAGGCGGCCAGGATCTCCCACCGGAGGTAGCCGTACGTTTTTTCGGGCGTGGAGGGGCGCTTGGCGAGCCACGCCACGAACAGCGAGAAGGCGAGCGCGGCGACGTCGGTGAGGTTGTGCCCGGCGTCGGCGAGGAGGGTGAGCGAGTTGGACATGAACCCGCCGACGACTTCGATGAGGAAGAACACGGCGGTGATGGCGAGGGCGGCCTTGAGCCCGCGCGAACCGGCGTCGTGGTGATGATGGTGCGAATGGCCGGCGTGACTGTGGCCGTCGTGGGCGTGCGCGTGCGCCAGCCCGCCCTGCCCACGCTGGCGTGGGGCGGGACAGTCGGCGTAACTTGATTCTGTGCTCGCCCGCTTCGCGCTCATCGTCGTTCTGCTCGTCCTCAACGGCTATTTCGTGGCGGTGGAGTTCGCGCTCGTCCGGTCGCGCCGAACCCGACTGCAGGCCATGGTGCGCGCCGGCGACCCGCTCGCCCATTTCGCGCTGGCCGCCTCAGGTAATCTCGCCCGCGTACTCTCTGCCAGCCAGTTGGGGATCACCCTGGCCTCGCTGGGATTGGGATGGGCGGCGGAATCGGCGCTCGCGAAGGCGTTCGAGGGCTTCGTCGCCTCGCTCCCGTTACCCGTGGAACAATCGCTCCGCGTGAGCATCGGCGCTATGGTCGCCCTGCTGACGGTGACCTATTTCCACGTGGTGTTCGGCGAGCTCGCGCCGCGGGCCGTGGCGCTGGCGCGGCCGGAGGTGGTGGCCAAGTGGCTGGCCCCGCCGCTGCTCGCCTTCGCGTGGATCACGAAGCCCTTCATCTCGGTGCTGCACAGCTCCGCGACGCTCCTGCTCCGCGCGGTGGGGCACACGGCGCAACTGGGGCACGAGGCCGTGCACTCGCCCGACGAACTCCGCATGCTCGTGGAGCAGAGCGAGGAGCAGGGCGCACTGGAGAGTTCCGACGCCGACCTCATCGAAGCGGTGTTCGAGTTCTCGGAGAAGAACGCGCGCGAGGTGATGACACCGCGCACCGAGATGGTGTCGCTCCCCGTGGACGCCACGCTCGACGAAGCGCTGGCGACCGTGGACGATGCCGGCTTCTCGCGCTATCCGGTGTACGGCGACACGATCGACAACATCGTGGGCATGCTGCACGCCAAGGACCTGCTGCGCGTGCTGCGGCACCGCACGCCGGGCGACGCATTCTCGCTGCAGTCGATCGTGCGGCACGTGCACTTCGTGCCGGGCTCGCGCGAAGTGGAGGATGTGCTCGCCGATTTCCAGCGTCTCAAGGAACACCTCGCCATCGTGCTCGACGAATACGGCGGCACGGCGGGGCTCGTCACGATGGAAGACCTGCTCGAGGAGATCGTCGGCGAGATCGACGACGAATACGACGAGGGGAGCGAGCCGCAGCCGGTTACGGCGAAGTCGGGCGAGCTGCTCGTGCCGGGGGCGATGAACATCGGCGAGCTCAACGATGCGTACGGGCTCACGGTGCCGGAGCACGAGTACACGACCATCGGGGGCTACGTCTTCGGGCTGCTGGGGCGGCTGCCGGTCGTAGGGGACAGGGTGTCAGGGGGAGGGGCGAGCTTTGTGGTGCGGGAGATGGATGGACGCAGGATCGAGTCGTTGAGTCTCGAGAAAGACAAAAGCGGGTTAACAGTTAGCGGTTAACCGTTAACGGTCCACCGTTAACCCGCTGTTGCAGTTCTCACCATGGCGGCGGCGCATAAAACCGCCGCGATCATGGATCCGGGCTCCGCAATCCCCTTCCCGGCGATGTCCATCGCCGTGCCGTGATCCGGACTCGTGCGCGGGAACGGCAGCCCGAGCGTCACGTTCACCGCGCTCCCGAAGCTCGCCACCTTGATGGCCGTCATTCCCACGTCGTGATACGGCGCGATCACGGCATCGAAGGCGCCGCGCATCGCGCGCACGAACACGGTGTCGGCGGGAAACGGACCCTCGAGCCCGTGCGTACGCGCGGAGGGCGCGAGGATTCGGTCGTCCTCGTCGCCGAAGCGGCCGTGATCGCCGGCGTGCGGATTGAGCGCGCACAGTGCCAGCCGCGGCTCGGCGATCCCGAACCAGCGGCGCAGTCCCTCGCGCGTCGTCTCGGCCGCGGTGCCGATCGCCTCGGCGGTCACCGCCGCCGGCACGTCGCGCAGGGCGATGTGCGTGGTGGCGAGCACCACACGCAGCGCGTCCGAGGCGAGCATCATCGCTGTGGTGCTGCCGGTGAGCGCGGCGAGCATCTCGGTGTGGCCGGGAAAGTCATAGCCGCCGGCGAGCAGTGCGTGCTTGTCGATAGGCGCGGTGACGATGCCCTGCACCTCGCCGCGTTGCGCCATCGCGACGGCGCGCTCGATGGCG
>CAIRBD010000702.1 GCA_903876745.1 uncultured Gemmatimonadota bacterium | reverse complement strand
TCGAGCGCGTCGAGCGCGGCGCGCCCGTTCGGCACGAGCGTCACCGTGTGTCCCATCTTCTCGAACAGCGCGAGGGCGAAGCGTTGGTTGATGGGATGATCCTCGGCGACGAGCACCCGCTGCGGCGGACCGCTCGAGTAGGCGTGCGCCGCCGCACCGGGGGCGGAGGCCGGCTCGTGCAGCGGCGACGGCGTTCCGACACGGAACGGCAGCACCACGCGGAACGTGCTCCCCACACCCTCGCTGCTCGAGACGGTGATGGAGCCGCCCATCTGGTCGGCCAGCCGGCGGCAGATGGTGAGCCCGAGCCCGCTGCCGCCGAAGCGGCGCGTGATGGAGCTGTCGGCCTGGATGAACGGCTCGAAAATGGTCGCGACCGCCGCCGCGGGAATGCCGACGCCGGTGTCGTGCACGGTCAGTTCGACGATGACGATGTCGTCGTGGCGCTCGCGAAGCGCCACGAGCACGTCGACCGATCCGCGCGCCGTGAACTTCACGGCGTTGCCGAGCAGGTTGAGCAAGATCTGTTTCACGCGCAGTTCGTCGCCCACGAGCGAATCGGGGACGTCGTCGAGCACCCGCTCGGACAGCGTGAATTGCGCGTTGGCGGCGCGCGGTCGCTTCAGCGACGTCGCCGCGCGCACGCAGCCGCGGAGGCTGAACTCCTTGGCCTCGAGCACCACGCGGCCGGCCTCGATCTTGGAGAGGTCGAGGATGTCGTTGAGCAGCGAGAGCAGGTTGGTGCCGGCTTCCGAGATGGCGCCCAGGAAGGCGCGCTGCTCCGGGTCGAGCGGCGTGATCTCGAGCAGCTGCACGTTGCCGAGCACGCCGTTGAGCGGCGTCCGGATCTCGTGGCTCATGTTCGCGAGGAACTCGCTCTTGGCACGGTTCGCCGTGACGGCCGCCTCGCGGGCGGCGATGAGGGCCGTTTCCGCGTCCTTGCGGTCGGTGATGTCCATGCACGAGCCGATGAAGCCCGCAAAGGCGCCGGCGGTGGTGAACCGCGGGATCCCCCGGTCGATGAGCCAGCGGTACTCGCCGTCGTGGCGCCGCAGCCGGTACTCCATGCTGAGCGGGAGCTGCGCGTTGAACGCCGTGGCGTACGTCTCGAGACAGCGCGCGAGATCGTCCGCATGGACACCCTCCGCCCAGCCGTCCCCGACTTCCTGCTCCATGGTCCGGCCGGTGAATGACAGCCACCGTTCGTTCAACCAGGTGAGGCGTTTGGTCGTGTCGGACATCCAGACGAGCACGGGCGCCGTGTTCGCGAGATTGCGAAAACGGGCCTCGCTCTCCTGCAGCGCGCCCACGGCTTCCTCGCGGGCCGTGATGTCCTCGTGCGCAACGACGATGCGCACCGCGCCCAGACCAGCGAAGCGGGTCACGCGTTCGGCGAACCAACGCCGCCCCGAGGGCGTGGCGCAGGGGTACTCCATGGCGAACTCGTCGGCCGCGCCGGCGATCACGGCGCGGATGCCATCCGCGGACTTCGCCGAATCGACGTCACCCTGTGCCGCCGACGCATCGCACACCGCGAGGTAGTTCACCCCCTCGCCCGTCCGCGACGCATCCAGACCGTTCTCGGCGGAGAACGCGCGCCACGCACGATTCACGGCAAGGATCTTCCCGGACTCGTCGAGCACCGCGAGTTCCGCGGTCAGCGCGTCCAGCGTCGCCGTGGCGAAGCGCGCCGATTCCTGCAGCGCCGCCTCCTGCCGCTTGCGGTCGCTGATGTCTCGGGAGAGCACGACGAAGTGGGGTTCGTCGTCGCTGCCCACGCGCCGGCTCGCGACCGACAGCTCGAACCACCGCGTCGCGCCGTCCCCCCCCGGCAACTCGAGTTGCGCACCATGCGAACGCCCGTGGGCCTGCGCCTCGCGCAGTGCACCGAGCACGACGGCCGCCGCAGACGGCGTGAGCATCTCGGTCACGGTCCGACCGATGAGCGACGCCCGCGGTGCCACGAGCAGCGCGGGGTCCGGCGAGTAGGCGTCCACGTACCGACCGTCGATCGTGAGGTCGAACAACAGATCGGGGATCGCGTCGATGGTGGCGCTCAACTGGTTGCGTGCGGCCAGCAGCTCCGCATGCTGCCGATTACGCTCGGTCACGTCGCGCGAGGCATTGTACAGATACGGAATGCCGCCGAGCATCACGCCGCGCGAACTGATCTCCACGTCGAACTGCGATCCGTCCTTGCGCCGGTGCCGCGTGCCGAACGTCTGCGGCGTCTCCTGCAACGAACGCACCATCACGGCCAGTTCGGTCGGGGAGAACTGCGCGTCCCAGTCGGCCACGGAGAGTCCCGCGGCCTCGTCGCGGTCGTAGCCCAGCATGCGCAGG
>CAIRBD010000701.1 GCA_903876745.1 uncultured Gemmatimonadota bacterium | reverse complement strand
GCGATCCTCACGGATACGGCAAAATGAATGGGAACGACCGCCCGCGATCCGGGCTGTCGTTCCGATATTCATTTGCCGTATCCGCGTTGTTTCGCCGTACCGATCCGCGTGATCCGTGGTTCCGCTGTTGCCGTTGCTCGTGCCCTCTCAACTCCCGAGCACGTACGCGCACCCCGCCTGCTGCGCGCGCAGTGTGGCGAAGACGCCCGACGGCTGGAGGATCACGCCGGGCACGAGATTGGCGATCGCCTTCTTGCGCGCCTCGTCGGGGCTGAGCTTGTCGTGCTCGGCGACGAGCGGCACGATGAGGAGTTGCAGCGCCATCGCGCAGGCGAGCGCGGTGCCGCCGCTCGCGAGGTAGCGGTCGAGCATCAGGCCATCGAGCATCGCGGGACTGCCGTCGCGCGCCGAGTTGAGCAGCGCCGGGTTCTTGGGCGTCGGCGGGTCACCGGCGGGAACGCGCTGCTTGGACACATCGTACCGCGTCCAGAAGTCCTGCGTCATCGCGAGCACGATCGCCTCGTGGCGCATGACGAGCACGCTCGAGAAATCCTCGGGTTTCGCGCCCATCGTCTCGACGAACCCCTGCTTCCACATCGAAGCGCGGAACACGCCGTCGCCGCTCTCGATGCGGGTGCAGTCGACCACGGCGCGGTGTTTGGCTTTGACCTTGGCGACCCAGCTCATGTCCCAGGCGTCGGCTGGGGCGTTCGGCGCGGCCGGTGCGCCGGGCGCGTCGGTGGTCATCGCGGAGAGCGCGGCGGGCATCGCGCCGATCAACGCGGCGCTGCCGGTGAGTTTCTCGATGAAATCGCGGCGCGTGGTGGCCATCGTTCGCTCCTTCTGCGTGGACGTTGCGGGGGAGATAACCTCCTTACAGGATACGAAATCCTGTTTCGCGTGTCCAGCGCAGGGTGGGGCGCGCCGCGGAACCGTTGCTCCGCGGGGGACCCTGCCGAACAACCGCCGCTGTTAGCGCTTCTTCTGCTCGTACAACGCCGCGTCCGCCGTGTCGAGCGCTTCGGCGAGCGAGAGGTTGAGATCGAGCGGGCACATCCCCACGCTCGCCTTCACGACGAAGGCCAGCCCCGCCGGGCGCAGCGCGGCGATGGCGCCGGCGAGGCGCGCCGCGATCTGCTGCGCGGCGCGTTCGCCGCCTTCACCAATGAGCGCCACGAACTCGTCGCCGCCCCAGCGGGCCACGATGTCGGACTCGCGCAGCACGCTCTTGAACGCGTTCGCGACGATGCGGATGGCCTGATCGCCGGCGGCGTGGCCGTGCGCGTCGTTGATCTGCTTGAGCATGTCGATGTCGGCGAACACCACTACCGGGGCGCGCTTCTCGCGGCGTGCGCGCGCCAGTTCCTGTTCGGCGAACAGCGTGAAGCCGCGGCGATTCGCGAGGCCCGTGAGCTCGTCGACCAGCGCCAGTCCCTGCAGATCGCGCTCGTAGCGCAACTGTTGCGTGATGTCGCGCGCGAGCACCACGACGGCCGGCCGGTCGAGGTACACGCAGGGGGCGGCAGTCACCTCGACGTCCACGAGGCGCCCCGTGCTGCTGGCGAGATGACCGCGGTGACGTTCGGCGAGCTGCCCTCGCGCGGGGATCGCGGGCCGTTCGATGATGTCGCGGAGATCGGGCGGGACGAAGTCATGCAGCGAACGGCCGTTCAGCTGCGACTCGCTTTCGAGGCCGAGCAGCTTGGCGGCCGCGGGGTTGGCGAAGCGGACCGCCCCGTCGGCGTGCACGAGCACGGCGTCGGGCGAGAGCGCGAGGAGCTGACGATACCGGACCTCGGTCTCGCGCAGCGCCCGCAGCTGGCGGCTGGCCGACCAGCGGCCCACGAACAGCGCCAGCGCGAGGAGAGTCGCCACGGCGAGCGCGGCGGCGGTGACCCAGGCGGGAAGGTCGTGCTGCACGACGGGCACGATGACGTCGTCGTGGGTGCGCGGCACCACCTGCCACACGACGGGGTCGCTCGGATTGTCCTGATAGCGCGCGATCACGCCGGTGACCGTCACGCTGTCCTCGAACCGCACGCGCTGCAGGTCGATGGGCGCGCCGTGATTGGACGGCACCCAGATGGTGAGCGTTCCCTTGGCGTCGGGACGGATGTCGCGCAGCGTCAGGTACTGGCCCCCCTCGCTCGTGCCGTAGCGCGCCACGCGGCCGCGGGCTCGCACGAGCATGCCGTCGTACTTGGGGAGCGACGCCTGGTCGATGGGGACATCGGCCGGCTGGATATGGCGCGCCTCCGCCGGGACCACCGTCAACGAGGTGGCCATGAGTTCGTGCGTGCCGCGGTACGTCTGCACCGTGCCCGTGGTGATGATGCTGTCGCCCTCGTGCACCTCCACGCCGAACTTGCGCGAGAAGACGCGGATGCCGGCCGTGCCATCCTGTACGGAGATGTCGAAGACCGTGGCCTGCAGCTGCCCGGTGCCGGCGGTGGCGCGCCCGGTGACGGTGACCGAGTCTCCCTTGACGCGGTGCGTGAACGCGTCGGCGATGGGGGTGAATCGGGGCGGCGTCTGAGCCCCCGCGTGGGAGGCGACGGCGGCGATGAGGAGGGCCAACAGCGGCGTGCGGCGCATGTCGTGCGGGGGGCGGTGGGGGCAGTCTCGGGACGGGGGCGGTCGCGGCAACCGGTGACGCGGCCGGGCAGGGCTCTCGAGTGCGATGAAGATACGCTCCGGAGCCGCCGCCGTCGATACCGGTTGTGGCGCGACTTAGTTTACGATGTAACGTCGTCCGTCCTCACCCGTTCCCCCCAGGACCGTGCCGTGGCCAACAACCTGATCAACCCCCGCGATCTCGACTTCCTGCTCTACGAAGTGCTCGACCTCGAAGCGCTGTGCGCGCGCCCGCGGTTCGCCGAGCACAGCCGTGAGACGTTCGATGCCGTGCTCGACACGGCGCGCGGCATCGCCGAAGAGCATCTGCTGACGCACCGCAAGAAGAACGACAGCGAAGAACCGCGCGTCGTGGACGGCAAAGTGGTGATGATCCCCGAGGTGAAGGCGGCGGTGCAGGCGATCGCCGATGCGGGGTTCATCGCGGCCACGAAGGACGCCGCGCACGGCGGCATGCAGCTGCCCCACACCGTGGGCGGCGCGGCGCTCGCGTGGTTCGACTCGGCGAATCAGGCCACCACGTCGTATCCGATGCTCACGGCGGGCGCGGCCGATCTCATCGCGAAGTTCGGGAGCGACGCGCAGCGCGCGAAGTTCCTGCCGCCGATGTTCGAGGGGAAATTCCTCGGCACGATGGCGCTCACGGAGCCCGACGCGGGCTCGTCGCTCTCGGATGTGCGCACCAAGGCCGCGCCGGCCGGCGACGGCACGTACCGCATCACGGGCACGAAGATCTGGATCTCGGGCGGCGACCACGAACTCACCGAGAACATCATCCACCTGCTCCTCGCGCGCATCGACGGGGCGCCGGAGGGCGTGAAGGGGATCTCGCTGTTCGTCGTCCCCAAGCGCATCGTGCACGACGACGGCAGTTCGGGCGCGCTCAACAACGTCCAGCTCGGCGGCATCATCCACAAGATGGGATGGCGCGGCACGACGAGCGCGCTGCTCAACTTCGGCGAGCACGGCCCGTGCGAAGGCTACCTGGTGGGCGAGGCCAACAAGGGACTCGCCTACATGTTCCGCATGATGAACGACGCCCGCATCAGCGTGGGACGCTCCGCGACGAGCATGGCGTACTCCGCGTATCAGTACTCGCTCGAGTACGCGCGGCAGCGCAAGCAGGGGCGTCTGCCCGGCGAGAAGGACCCGCTGCGCCCGCCTGTCGCGATCATCGAGCACGCCGACATCCGGCGCATGCTGCTCCATCAGAAGGCAACGGTGGAGGGGGCGCTGTGCCTCGTACTCGGTTGCGCGCGCCTGATGGACGACGAGGAGACCGCGGCGACGCCCGAGGAGCGCGAGCGCGCGCGGCTCCTGCTCGAGGCGCTCACGCCGATCGCCAAGACCTGGCCCTCCATCGCCGGGCAGGACGCGATCAGCAACGCCATGCAGATCCTCGGCGGCTACGGCTACGCGCGCGAGTACGACGTGGAGCAGCTCTACCGCGACAACCGCCTCAATCAGATCCACGAAGGCACGAACGGCATCCAGTCGCTCGACCTGCTCGGCCGCAAGGTCGTGATGGAGAAGGGCGCGGCGTACAAGGCGCTCGCGGGCGCGATCCTCGCGTCGGTGGCCGACGCCGCGACGGCGCTCCCCGAACATGCCGCGGCGCTGAAGGCCGCCGTGGACGAACTCAACATCACGACGTTGACGCTCGGCAAGGCGATGATGGCGGAACCGGCGCGCGCCCTCGCGAACGCGAACGTGTACCTGGATTGCACGAGCCGCATCGTGATCTCGTGGCTGTGGCTGCGGCAGGCGATGGTGGCCACGCGCGCCCTCGCCGGGTCGCCCTCGGAGAGCGACCGACTGTTCTACGGCGGCAAGCTGCGCGCGGCGCAGTATTACTTCGCGTGGGAACTGCCGCAGACAGGGCCGATGCATACGCTGCTGCGGTCGTTGGAGTCGACGCCGTACGAGATGGCGGTGGACCAGTTTTAGCTGACTGAGGGGGAGGGGAGAGGGGAAGGGGGAGGGGGAGGGACGGGCGTGGGAGTGGGAGTTCGAGAGGGAGGGCCCTCGTCCCTTCCCTAGGCCCTGATCAGTTCGGTCCCTTCGTCGATCCGTTCCGATCCGTCCGAAGCTCACGGAAGCAAAACAGGGAGGGGGAGCCTATCGCTCCCTCTCCCTGTTCGTCGCCCACTCAAGCCCCTCCCTCTCCCCCTTTCCCTCTCCGCTCCCCCTCACCCGTCTATTGTTTCTCGAACCTTAGAAGTCATCTCCACCATCGAAAACGGCTTCTGCAGAAAATGCACCCCCTCCGGCAGCACACCGCGTGTGACGATGACGTCGGCCGGATAGCCGCTCATGAACAGCGTCTTCAGCGCCGGGTGATGTGCCCGGAGCGCGTTCGCGAGGTCGAGGCCGTTCATCTCCGGGAGCACCACGTCGGTGAGCAGCAGACGGATGGGCTGCGGATGCTCCGCGGCGATGCGCACCGCATCGTTCGGGTTCGTCGTGCCGAGCACGGTGTAGCCGCGCCGCTC
>CAIRBD010000700.1 GCA_903876745.1 uncultured Gemmatimonadota bacterium | reverse complement strand
GCGCCTCGCCCAGCGCCTCGGCGCTCGGCGACCGCGCCAGTGCCACGCGTCCGTAGCGGAACTGCGCGTGCCAGCCGAGACGCGGCTGCCACAGCTCGGCGGCCATCCCGGCACGCACGGCGTCAGCGCGCGCGTCCCACGCCGCGTCGGGTTCGCCCAAAGCGCGCGCCATGGACGCGAGCACGCGGTAGGCGCCCTGATGCACGGCGTTTGTGCCGAGCGCTTCGGATTGATAGATGTCGGCCGGCTGCATCCACCGTGGATAACTCTGTTCCCGCCAGTCGAGGAACGAACTCTCGCCGCGGAACAACCCGGTGGACGCGTCGAACGCCGCATGCCGGTCGGCCTCCGCGGAGCGACGGATGATGTCGAATGAACTCCGCAGCCACGCGCGGTCGCCGGTCACCGCGTACACTTCCCACGCCGCCAGCGCCCAGGTCATGCGGTCGGTGGACACGGGCCACGAACCGCCTGTCCCCGTGTCCTGGATGATGCGCCCCGACGCATCCACCTTCTGCATCAGACTCTGCTTGACGGCGTCGGGCACGACGAACGCCAGCGCGAGCACGCTGCTCAGTGCCACGTCGCGGGTCCACACGCCGGGCCACTTCGCGCCCGCCGAGAGGGCGCCGTCGGGGCGCTTGAGTTCGAGCAGTTCCTCGAGCGACAGCCGGTAGAGCGCATCAAGCAATGGCTGCGGCGACGTGAGCTCCGGGAACACCGAGAGATCGCTTCGCCGCGCCCACAGGGCGCGACCATCAGCCCCGAGCGGCCGCGCATAGACCGTGCCGAAGGGCACGGTCGTCTCATAGATGCCGTCGCCGTCCACATCCGTGAGTTGCTGTGGCATCCCCGGCTTGAGCGCGCGCGCATCCCAGACGAGCGGATCGGTGTCGCCGATGACGAACACACTCGTGAGCGCGGTGACACGCGGGCCGTGCGGCGGATCGTAATAGCCGCGCTCGGCGATGCTCCGCTTCACCGCGCGCATGTCGAGACGGATGGTGACGCGCGCCATCCCCTCCTCTCCTTCGCCCGCATCTTCGGGACGCGGCAGCGCCGGCGCCGGCGGCACGCCGAAGGCGTAGAGCGGCGTCACGATGCGCCCGCCGCGCGGCCGCAGGTTGATCGTGTGCTCGATGCCCGGCGGGAATTCGTTGTCCACGCCATTCAGCGCGAACTTGAAATGCACCTCGTGCGCCGTGCGCGGGTAGTTCGAGACGATCGTATCACGCCCTCTCGCCTGCGCCTCGAACCGTCCCTGCCGCACGCCGTTCGCGGTCACGTCGTACGCGCGGGAGTGGTAGAGCGGTGCCTGCGCAGCGAGGGTCGTCGCGACACCCAGCGCGGTCGTGACGCCGAGCGCCAACCACGCGCGCCGCCTCACGGGTGCTGCGTGGCGGAGAGCAGGACGCCCGTCTTCGCGGCGAGGGTGATGCTCACCGTGCGGTCGGCGGCGACGGTCACAGCGCGCCCGGCGCACGCACCCGACGCCAGCCCTCCGGTGAGCAGATCGCAGTATGTGCCGGCCGGCAGGCTCGACGGGATCGTCTTCGTGATCGCGGCGGTGCCGTTGTTGATGGCCACGAAGCCCTGTGTGCCGCGCGAGAACGCGACGGCGTCGGCACCGTCGTCCCAGAACGTGTTGGCGTCGCTGCCGGCCATCGCCTTTCGAAACGCCACGGCGCGCGTGATCCACGGGTCGCGGTGCTCACAGACCCACTGCCCCACCACGGCAAGTTCCATGCGGGCGGCGCATCCCACGCCGTTCGGCGCACCGCCGCCGAACGGCGGCGGCCCCGCGTCGCGTCCGATCTGGCTGGTGAGGTCGAACGCGTAGCTCGACATCACCACCGGGTGGCCGTACGGCTGCGCGAGCATGAAGAGGTTCGCAAGGCGGTATGTGTCGCCGTCGCGATAGCTGATGCCACCGGAACGCTGCGTATCGTGGTTCTCGAGGAACACCACGGCCTTGTCGGCCGGCTGCAATCCCCACGTGCGCTGCGAGAACGAACTCAGGTTGGCGACGCGCCCGCCATTGTTGAGGAACTTGTCGCCCACGGCGCGGAAGCCGAACTCGGTGACGTCGCTCGTGCCGCCCGACGAGTACCCGAGCCCGTAGTAGTCCGCCGGCTGCACCGCCTCGTTCGCCGCCCCGCTGATCTCGAGAAAGACATACGGCGCGCTCTTCCCCGCGCCCGTCATCGCGTTGTTCACGCGCGCCACGACGCCATCGAGCGCCACCGGCTGCATGTGCTTGGCCGCGTCCACGCGAAACCCGGCCACGCCGATCGTCGCGAGATCGGTGAGGTACGCGGCGATCTTCTGCTGCACCGTCGCGCTCTCCGTGCGCAGGTCGGAGAGCCCGAAGAGTTCGCAATCCTGCACGTTCGCCGC
Source organism: uncultured Gemmatimonadota bacterium (assembly GCA_903876745.1). Taxonomy (GTDB): domain Bacteria; phylum Gemmatimonadota; class Gemmatimonadetes; order Gemmatimonadales; family Gemmatimonadaceae; genus Fen-1231. The sequence goes on along the minus strand of CAIRBD010000700.1, from coordinate 2,484 downwards.
ATTCTGGTAATCGGTGACCGTGCACGGCGTGTGGAAGTCGGCGGCGGTATAGAGCGGCGGATACTCGTACTTCGTGTAGACAGTGCCGTTGCTCCCCGTGCCGGAGCCCCCCGTCATGTGGTTGATCACCGCGTCGGCGTAGATGTCCACGCCCACGGCGCGGCAGCGCGCCACCATCTGCACGAACTCGGCGCGCGTCCCCGACTGGTTCTTGGCGAGCGAGTAGCTCACCGGTGCGTAGCGGTTGCTCCACGGGCCGCCCGGCATCACCATGTGCTCCTGCGGTGGCGACACGTAGGCGGCATGATACCCCGCGGGCGCGAGCACGCGCTCGCACTCCGTGCCTACGTCGAGCCAGCTCCATTCAAACAGAAAGACGAAGGCATCGCCCGCAGCCGCGTGCCCGCTCGGCCGGTAGGTGGCCGGCAGGACGGGACGACCCGCGGGCGCGGTGGTGGTGTCCGTCGGCGTCTTCGTGGTGACCTTGGGCTCCGTGCCGCCGCCCCCGGAGCAGGCCAACGCGCCCGCCACGATCGCGACGTGAAGCAAAGCAAACGCCCGGCCCGAGGCAGAGCCTCGGACCGGGCGGGAGGAACTACCAGCCATCACGACTAGTAGCCCGTGTTCTGCTTCAGCTTGGGATTGGTGAGCAGTTCGCTCGCCGGAAGCGGATACAGATCGTGGAACGATTCGGTGGTCTTGCCCGCCAGCGTATTGCCCTTCCACGCCCACACCCCGGTCGTGGAGAACTTGCCGTAGCGGATCAGGTCGATGCGGCGCGTTCCTTCCCACAGCAGCTCACGGCCACGCTCGGCGAGGAGGAAGTCGAGCGTCAGCGCGGCGTCCGCGATCTCTCCGGTCGCGTTGCCGTATGCGCGATCGCGCAGGGCGTTCACGTACGCGAGCGCCTGCGCGCGCGTCCCGCCGCCGCCACGGAGCACACCTTCCGCGTACATCAGGTACGCGTCGGCGAGGCGGAACATCGGGTAGTCGGTGTCGGCGAAGTTCTGGTCCGAGCCGGGGACGCCCGTCGACGACACGTTGCGGAACTTCGGCGCCGCGATGCCGTTCTGGAAGTTGCCCAGGCTACCCATCGACACGCTCTGGTTCTGCGTGAAGAAATACTTCGAGCGAACGTCAGGCGACGCCGCGCCGATCACGGGGAAGAACGCCGCCGCTTCCGGCTTGAGACGCAGCCCCCACCAGCCGCCGTTGATGCCGTACTTCGATGCATCCATGTCGCCGCCGACTGAGGCGTGCACGAGGAACGTCATGCCGCCCCACGTCTGGATGTTCTGGCCGTCCTGCGGCACGGCGAAGATCATCTCGGGCGACGTGTTGTTGTCGGTCGAGAACATGCGGAGGTAGTTGTTGTCCAGATGGTACGGACCGGCGATCACCTTCGCGGCTTCCGTCACGGCGCCCGCATAGTTCGCGGTGCCCGTGTACACGCCGGCGTTCAGGTACAGCTTCGCGAGCAGCATCGCCGCCGAGCCCTGATCGACGCGGCCGTACTCGGCCGTGCCGACCGCCGGCAGGTCGGCGCGGAGCGCGTTCAACTCGCTGACGACGTAGTTGTACACGTCGGCGCGGCTGCTCTGTGACGGCAGGGTGTTGCCCAGCGCGTCGGTCTCCTTGACGAGCGGGATGGCGCCGTACAGGTCGAGCCCGTGCCAGTAGCTGAGCGCGCGCAGGAAGCGCGCCTCGGCCCGGTACGTCTTGATCGTGGCGGTCAGCGCCGCCGTCGTGCCGCGCGACGCGAGGACTGCGTCGGTGGTCTGACGGAGGAACTCGTTGGCCATCCCTACCTGGAAGTAGATGCGCCCGTACATCGCACTCGTGAAGGGATTCGACGATCCCCACGTCTGCGTGTTCAGGTCCGACACGCCGTAGTCGCCCCACGCGAGGGCAGCTTCGTCAGTCGGCAGCTCGTTCAGCTCCCACAGCATGCGGAAGTACTGACCGAACCCTTCATCGATGCCCGAGATGTCCGGGTTGCCCGCGGGGCCCGACTGGCCCGAGATGGCCAGCCCCGAATAGACCTTGGCCAGAAACGCCCGGTACGAACCCGGATCCGAAAAGATGTTCGCACCGCTGACGGTACTCTTCGGAGCCACCGTCGGATCGGTGCACGCCACGGCTGCGAGCAACGCGCAGCCGGCGACGAGCATGGTACGTGTGAGTTTCTTCATGGCGAGTCTCCTGCTCAGAAGCCGACGTTGAGGCCGAACGTGAACGTGCGGGAGGCGGGGTACATGTTGTTGTCGATGCCGTTGACGCCGGCGGTCGGGTCAACGCCCGTGTACTTCGTCGAGGTGAACACGTTCTGGATGGTTCCGTACACGCGGACACTCTTGAACTGCTGCGCCACGTTCCGGAAAGTGTAGCCGGCCGAGATGTTGTCGAGACGCAGGAACGACGCGTCTTCCACATAGACGTCGGACGTGTACTGCGGGTTCGCGAAGCCGTACTTGAGCACCGACG
>CAIRBD010000699.1 GCA_903876745.1 uncultured Gemmatimonadota bacterium | reverse complement strand
CGTCACCGTCACCGGAGGAGCTCCGGCGCCGTAGACCTCGATCGCGACGCCCACGTTCGTACCCGACGCTGGCACGGTCGTTCCGAGTGTGTAGGGGGTCCCGGCGACCGCTGCGTTCGCATTGTGGCCGACGAAGACGGAATCCCAGAACACGGTCATGGATGCTGGGATGTCCTGGGTGGTACCCGAGGCCGGGACTACGACAGTGTTCCCACCGTCGCCGCCCGCGCACACCGCAAAGAGCGCCGATCCCGAGGTGGTCGGCGTGATGGGAATCGCCATCGGCCCAGTCCCGTTGACCTGCGCCGTCGCGCCGACCGAAGGGATCCCGCTCGGAAGCGTCACGGCGTAGAGCGCGAGGGCGATCGGAGTGTTGCCTCCCGCGGTGGCGGTGATCGTCTTCGCCCCGCCCGTCGTGACGGGCGCCGTCCAGATCCCAACGCTCTCGCTCTGAGCATTGAGCGTCCTCTTCGCCGTCCACGTGTACCCGCCGCCGTCGACACCCGACAGCAGCGAAGTACCGGAGCAGCTCACGGCGAGCGCGACGAGAAGGCAGTTGTCAGGAACGGTGACCGTCGCAGCGACCGTCGCAGCGCTCGTGTCTGACCTCTTGTTCGACCCGAGGAAGGATGCCGTCGGGGTCCCGGTCCCGGCCGCCGTCACCGTCATGTCAACCAGGATCTCGAGATTCGTGTTCGTCGCGCCGTCGCTGAAGACCCGCAGCGCGCAGGTGTAGGTTCCGACGACGAGGTTCGCCACGTTCTGGATCGTGACGGTGAGAACATTCCCGATGAAGGCCGCCGAGAGCCAGCCCGAGCCGCCGGTGAGCCACGACACGGGCGCTAGGTAGGGTTGCGCGAGGGTCCCGCCGCCGACGTTCGACACGGTGACCGTCTTCGCCGGCGCCGCGGAACCCTGCACGTAGGCGAAGGAGAGCGAGGTCGGCGAGAGCGACATGGTCGGGGAGCTGCCCCCCGTCACCGTGAACGTCACCGGCACGCTGACCGGGGTATTCGTCGCGCCCGAGCTGGCGATGGATATGGTCGCCGTGTACGTCCCAGCCGCGAGCGCGCCCGTCGTGGCCGTGACCGTGAGGGTGGTCCCCGAGAAGCTCGCGGCAAGCCAGCCCGAGCCGCTGCCGTAGGAGATCCCCGCCATCGACGGTTGTGCGAGCGAGCCGCCACCGATGTTCGAGACGGCGACCTGCTGGCTCGCCGGGCTTGCCCCGCCGGCCGCCGCAGTGAAGGAGAGCGACGAGGGCGCGATCCCGATGGTCGGCGACGTCACCGCGGCCCCTGCCACCGTCGCCAGGAACTTGAGGAAGGCATCGGCAACGGCTGCCTGGCCGGTGGCGTTCAGGTGATCGGTGCCATCGTTCCATGCCGGGTAGACGATCCGGCCGCTGCCGTCCGTGGCGCCGTTCGACTCGACGTTGGCGAGGTCGAAGACCCGGCCGGTCGAGCCGTAGGTGTTGCGGACGAGGGTGTTGAACTGCTCGCGGAGCGTGTTGCCGCCGCCGCGCAGGGCCGCCGTCATGTAGACGAGTTTGACGGTCGGGTGAGCAGCGGCGACGGCGTCCATGACGGCGCGATAGTGGGCGAAGCCCGTCGTCACCGCGCCCGCACTCGTCCAGCCCGGCGAGTCGAAGTCGGCGAAGCAGAGCTTCATGGTGATGATGTCGCAGGCCGCGACCTGGGAGCTCCCAGCGAACGCCTGAAAGGCGTCGATCTTGTT
>CAIRBD010000698.1 GCA_903876745.1 uncultured Gemmatimonadota bacterium | reverse complement strand
GGGCGCGCCCCGCGCGCGCCGCCACGTCGCGACCGGCCGCCTCGCTGCCGGTGAGCGTCACGGCCGCCACACGCGCGTCCTCCACGACTGCACCCGTGCGCGCCGAGCCGACGAGGAGCGTCTGGAACACGCCCGGCGGCGCGCCCGCCCCGGCGAAGATCGCCTCGAGCGCGAGCGCACACTGCGGCACGTTCGACGCGTGCTTGAGTGCGATCACGTTCCCCGCGAGGATGGCGGGCGCGGCCGCGCGCACCACCTGCCAGAACGGGAAGTTCCACGGCATCACGGCGAGTAGCACGCCGAGCGGCAGGTAGTGCAGTACCGCGTCGGCGCCGTCGATGTGAAGCGGTTCGGCGGCGAGCATCGCCGCGCCGTGCTCCGCGTAGTAGCGGCAGGAGACGGCGCACTTGTCCACCTCGTCGCGCGCCGCCTGTACCGGCTTGCCCATCTCGAGCGTGGCGATGGCAGCCAGCGATTCGCGCCCGCGCTCGAGCGCGTCGGCCACGCGCGAGAGGAGCAACGCGCGCTCGCCGACGGGCGTCCGGCGCCACGTCGCGGCCGCCCGCTGCGCGGCCGTCAGTGCGGCGTCGACGTGCGCGTCGTCGTGCTCGTCGAACGCGCGGACGAGCGCACCGGTGGCGGGATTGATCGTCGCGATGGGCATGCCGGAAAATACAAAGCGCGCGCCGTGGCGGCGCGCGCTCGGGGAACCGCGTGACGGCGCGCTCAGTCCAGCGACTTCGTGAAGCAGCCCTTGGGCACGATGTGCACGCCCTCTGCGGCGAGTCGTTCGTAGCGCGCCATCTTCTCGGGATAGCGCTCGAGCGACACGCTCTCGTATCCGAGCGCCGTGAAGAAGCGCTCGGCGAGACTCATGCAGAACACGCCGAGGAAGCCGCGTTGGCGCGCGACCTGTTCGGCGGCGCGCACGACGTGCGACCCCACGCCGAGGCCGCGGAACTGACGGTCCACGGCGACCGATGCGATCTCGGCGACGGAGGGGGAATACTCCTCGAGCGCGGCGCAGGCGAGCACGCGGCCGCCCGCATCGACGGCCACGACATAGTTGTCGAGGGCGAGCGCCACCTGCTCGGTGGAGCGGGGAAGGAGGAGCCCTTCGGTTGCATATCCGTTCACGAGCGCCGCGAGCTGCAACACGTCCACGAGCTGCGCGCGGCGCAGGACGAAGGGTGTTTCAGTGACGAGACTTGGGCCGCGTGTGGGGGCCGGAGTCTCGGGGGTTGCGGCGGTTGCGAGATTATGCACGCGTAATGCATAAACAGTCAGGCCGCGTAAATCAAGCGCGGGGTGGTCGGGATCGTGGCGTGGAGGGAGTTACTGCTGTGCCGCGGATTCTCGCGGCAGGGAACGGCGAAACGGCGCGGAGACTGCAAATGCAATGGGAACGACCGCGCGGGGTGGGCGGTCGTTCCCAGGTGAGGCGGTTGCTGTTGCTGCGCCGCGCCATGGCTGCATCGCCACATCAACTGCGTCTCAGTTGCCGCTCCGGTCCAGCTTCACGAGGAGCTTCTTCCCCTTGATCGTCGTCGCCTGGAGCTTGGTGACGATGTTCGCGGCGAGATCGGCGGGCACCTCGACCGTCGCGAAGCGGTCGGAGATCACGATCGCGCCGATCTTGTCGGCGGAGATGTTCGCCTCGCCGATGATCGCGCCCACGAGATCGGTGGGGCGGATCTTTCCCTTGCGGCCGCCGCCGATGAAGACCTTCGCCACCGGCCACGAGGGCTTGAGCGCGCGCGCCACGAT
>CAIRBD010000697.1 GCA_903876745.1 uncultured Gemmatimonadota bacterium | reverse complement strand
CCGGATAGCCGCGGGGTTCGCGCAGCATCAGTCTGCGCAGCCGATCGCAGTGAGTGCGCAGGTGTACCATTTTTTCGTACATGCTGTGGCCCGGCACGTCGAGCACGCCGCCGGTGATCACCCGGCCGGGTTCGCCGCACGCGTGCAGGTCGATCGCGTGAATGGAGCGCGCCAGTTTCATGTGCCGATCATAGCGGGTGTAGCATCAGCGCGTCGGAGGTCTTCGGATGGATCGAACAGCGGACGCGGTTGTCATTGGCGGCGGCATCAACGGATGTTCCATCGCATTTCAACTCGCGAAGCGCGGCGTTGCGCGCGTCATCCTCGTCGAGAAGGGGCATGTGGCCGGCGGGCCGACGGGTCGCTCGAGCGGCATCGTGCGCCAGCATTACTCGCACGAGACGCTGGCCGCGATGGCGCGCGACAGCGTGAACGTATGGACGCACTTCGCGGATGTCGTCGGCGGCGACGCCGGATTCGTCAACTGCGGCGTCGTCTTCATGGGCGGCGAGCGGGATGCCGCGGCGATTCGCGCCACCGTTGAGATGCAGCAACGGATCGGCATCGACGTGAGCGCGTTGTCGGCATCAGCGCTGAAGGCGATGGAACCCGAACTCAACGCCGACGACATCGTCTGCGGCGCGTTCGAGCCGGGCGGCGGCTATGCCGATCCGGCGTTGGCCGCCAACAGCTTCGCGCAAGCGGCGGAGCGCGCGGGCGTGACGATTCTGAAGAAGACAGCCGTGACTGGACTCACGGCCGAAGGTGGCCGCATCCGCGGTGTCGTCACCAACAACGGCGCGATCTCATCGCCGGTCGTGATCAACGTCGCGGGGCCCTGGGGCGGTCGCATCGCGGCGATGGCCGGCGCACGCATTCCGCTCACCGTGAGCCGCCACCCCGTGGTGATCCTGCAGCGGCCCAAGCAGTGGAGCACGCCGACGCCCGTATGGGGCGATCTCGCCACCGGTTGGTACTTCAAGCCGGAGCGGCACGGCACGATCATGGTCGGCTCCGTGCGCGACATCGACGACGAGGTGGATGCGGAGGATCACAACAGCATGCCGACATTCGCGGAGACGGAAGAATACTCGTCGGCGATTCTGCATCGGTTCCCCGTCATGGAAGACGGCGCCGCGCAGGGCGGATGGGCCGGGCTGTATGACGTCACGCCGGACTACCAGCCCGTGATCGATCGCATGCCCGGCGTCGACGGTTTCTTTTCAGCGGTGGGCTTCAGCGGTCACGGATTCAAGATCGGCCCGGCCGTCGGCACCGCCGTCGCGGAACTCGTGGTCGACGGCTTCTGCCGGTCGTATGACATCAGCCTCTTCCGCTACAGCCGCTTCGACCAACATCAGTCGAGCCGCGGCGCCTACGGGTTTGGGATCGTGGGGTAGCTACCTCTTGTGTCGTTCGCCGGTCAGCAGACACGCAAAGTGCTGATCGAACATGCCGAGCGGCATCTCGCCCGCATCGAGCAGGTAGTCGTGGAACTTCTTGATGTCGAATGACGCGCCCTGCGCCTTTTTCATCTTCGCGCGCGCGTCCTTGATGGCGAGTCCGCCCAGCTTG
>CAIRBD010000696.1 GCA_903876745.1 uncultured Gemmatimonadota bacterium | reverse complement strand
CGATCTGCTGTTCGAGGTGCGCGACACGGGGATCGGCATCTCGGCGGCGCACCTGCCGCACGTGTTCGAGCGGCACTGGCGCGTGCCGGCCACGAAGAAGAAGGGCGGGTTGGGGCTGGGGCTCGCCATCGCGCACGGCATCGTGGTGGCGCACGGCGGTCGCATCTGGGTGGAGAGCGAGCCCGGGCAGGGCTCGGCGTTCTTCGTCAGCCTGCCGCTGGACGCGTCTCCCGCGTAGCGCGCGCGTCGCTGCACACCTCTCGGTAGCTGGCGTCGAGGCGATCCATCTCGCGCGACCAGTCGAGCGCCTGCGCCGTGATGAGGGCGCCATGGCTGAGGCGGGCGCGGAGCGCGGCGTCGTCGGCGAGCGCGATGATGGCGGCGGCGAGCGCCGCCGCGTCGCGCGCGGGGGCGGCGAGTCCGTTGACGCGGTCGCGGAGGTGATCGCGCACGCCGCCCTCCGCCACCGCGATCACGGGGAGACCGCTCGCCATCGCCTCGAGCACGACGAGTCCGAGCGTCTCGGTGGTGGAGGCGAAGGCGAAGCAATCGGCGCTCGCGTAGAGCGCGGGGAGTTCATCGTGCCGGCGCAGGTTGCCCAGCCAGCTCGTGCTCGGATGCGCGAGCGCGCGCAGGTGGCGCTCCGACGGGCCGGCCCCCGCGACGACGAGCCGTAGGGAGAGGTCGGGGCGGGCGTCGGCGGCGCGCGTGAAGGCGTCGAGCACGATGTCCACGCTCTTCTCCGGGGCGAGCCGCCCGACGTGGAGCACGGTGAAGGCGTCGTCGAGCCGCAGGCGCTGCCGCACCGCCGCCGACCGGTGCGCCGGCGAGAAGGTGCCTGTGTCCACGCCGCGCCCCCAGACCTCGACCTCGCGCGCGCCGAGCCGCACCACGTCGTCGCGCGACACGGACGACGGCGTGTACGTGCGGTGCGCGCGGGCGTGGAAACGTCCGAGGTAGCCGCGCACGCTGCCGGCGAGCCACGGCAGGCCGTACGCGGACGCGTAGCGACCGAAGTCGGTGTGGAAGGACGATACGAACGGGATGCCGGCGCGCGCGGCGGCGAGCTGGCCGAGACGGCCGATGACGAACTCGGTGGCGCAGTGCACGAGATCGGGCTGGAAGCGCGCGATGGCGTCGCTGACGGCGGCGATGTCGGGGGCGGCGAGCCGTACGTCGGCGTAGAGCGGGAGCGGCGCGCTCGCGATGCTCGTCACACCGAGGCCGCCGGTGCCGTTGCGCGTAGAGGGCGGATGGTCGCCGATGTGCAGCGCGCCCGGCGATGCGGTGAGCTCGTCGGGGTAGCGCGGCGCGATGACGTGCGTCTCCCAGCCGCGTTGGCGAAGGCCGTCGACCGAGAGCGCGGTGACGACGCTGACGCCGTTCACCTGCGGGGGCCACGTGTCGGTGCAGTAGAGGACGCGCATGAACGCGAACGCTCGACGCGCGCGGCGACGATGGCGTGACGACCGCGTCACGGTCGCGCACCCGCATGGAGGCCTGAACGGGCGGAAATCGTTACGTGGCGGCGACGGGACGGTGGGACGGCCGTTTCACGCCGTGGCGTCCTTAGATGCGAAGACGGTGCGGCCACGATCCCTTCCTCTCCGATCGCGAGGTGCCGATGTCCCCTGACGCCACAACCACGCCGGTGCGCCGCGTGGTGCTCGTCGTGCTCGACGGGCTACGCCCTGATGCGATGTCGCGGTTCGACTTGATGCATCTGGAACGACTCGCGAAGCGCGGCGCCTCGACGTTCACGGCACGCACGGTGAGTCCGAGCGTGACGGCGTGCGCGATGGCGTCGCTGCTCACCGGGGTCGCCCCCGAGACGCACGGCATGCAGAGCGATCGGTTTCACCTGCCGCGGCCGCGCGGGCCGGTGCATCCGCTCGCGCGTGTGCTCGCGGAGCATTCCATGCCGACGTCGGCGTTCATGGCGGGCGTGCCGTTCCTTCTCAGCGGGCTGGCCCAGCGGATCGCGAGGGTGCTCGGGTTCGGCGACACGCGGTGCACGGGAAACAGTGCCGCCGACGTGCTCCAGACGGCCACACGCACCATCGAGGCGCAGCGGCGGGGACTGATCGTGCTCCACTGGCCCGACGCGGACCGGGCGGGGCACCTGCACGGATGGATGTCACCCGAATATGCGATGGCGGCAAGCCGCATGGACGATAGACTTGGGAGTCTGGTGCGCCTGCTCGACCTCGATGATCCCTCGACGCTCCTGATCGTGCTCTCGGACCACGGGGGCGGGGGCCGGGTGCTGACGCACCACGACAGTGACCACCCGTTGGACGTGACGATCCCGGTCGTTCTGGCCGGCGGCGCGGTAGAACCCGGTTCGCTGGGAACCGGGGTGTCGATCCTGGACGTGCCGGCCACGGTGCTGTGGTCACTCGGAATCCCGAGGCCGGCGTCGTACGTAGGGAAACCGATGGAATGGGCCTTCCACCGGGTGCAGGTGGCCGCATGACGACGAACACCACCCGGTTCGAGGGGTATTACCACCCCAGATTCTCTCCGTCCAACGCTAAATTGTCCCGTATGCTGGAGAGTCCTTTCATCCACCGGCTCGATGACCGAGATCGAGCGCTGTATACGCGCTGGGTGATCCGGGAGTCGGCGTCGCAGGCGACGCTCCTGTTCTGGACCGCGCTCACGCACATGGGCGGCACGACGGCGAGCATCGCGTTCGCGCTGATCCCGCTGGTGCTGGCCGAAGGGCCGTTCAAGATCGTGGCGGTGCAGGCGGCGTGGAGTCTGGCGATCTCGCATCTGCTGGTGCAGCTCATCAAGCGGAATGTGGTGCGCGCGCGGCCGACGATGCGGGAGGGGTTCAATGCACACGTCTCGCTCCCCGACCGGTTCTCGTTCCCGAGCGGTCACTCGACATCGGTGATGAGCGTGGCGTTCATCCACGCGGCGAATTTCCATTCGCTTGGCTGGCCGCTGCTCGCGCTGGCGGCGCTGGTGGGGTTCTCGCGCGTGCGGCTGGGCGCGCACTACCCCGGCGACGTGCTGGTGGGGCAGTTGATCGCGATCGTCACGGGGATCGTCGTGCGGGTGGTGTGGTAGTCGCGTGCCGCACGTGACGGACTCCGCCGCGGCGCGCGTGGACGCGACCGGGTTGCGGCTCGCGATCTTCAGCGACACCTACCCGCCGCAGGTGAACGGCGTGTCGCGCACCCTGGCGCGGCTCGTGAGCGCGGTGGACGCGCGCGGCGGCGAGACGCTCGTCGTGACGGTGGACGACGCGGCCGCCACGCCGGAGCCGAACGTGGAGCGCTGGCCAAGCATCCCGTTCTGGGCGTATCCGCAGCTGCAGATGGCGGCGCCCCAGCGCACGCGGGCGCTCGACCTCGTGGCGCGCTGGCGTCCGACATTGATCCATTCGGCCACCGAGTTCGGGATCGGACTGAGCGGGCTCAACGCGGCGCGCGAGATGCGCGTGCCGTTCGTGTCGAGCTACCACACGCATTTCACGGCGTACCTGCGGCACTACGGGTTGTCGGCGCTCGACGCGATCGGCTGGCCGTTCCTGCGCTGGTTCCACAACGCCGGGCTGCGCACGTTCGCGCCGAGCGAGATCGTGCGGCGCGAGCTGGAGGCGAACGGGTTCGCGAACACGCGGGTGTGGTCGCGCGGCGTGGACCACACGCGGTTCCATCCCTCGTTCCGTTCCACCGAGTGGCGGGCGCGCTGTGGCGCCGACGACGACACGGTGCTCGTCGCCTACGTGGGGCGTCTCGCGCCCGAGAAGGGGATCGAGGTGGCGCTCGAAGGAATGCGGCAGGTGATGGCACGTTACCGCAAGCGTGTGGCGTTCGCGCTCGCCGGGGACGGGCCCGCCGAGGCGCACTGCCGCGCGATCGCGCCCGAGGGGACGACCTTCGCGGGGCTCCTCAGCGGCCGCGACCTCTCGCAGTTTTACGCGTCGGCGGACGTGTTCGTGTTCCCGTCCATCACCGAGACGTTCGGCAACGTGGTGCTCGAAGCGATGGCGAGCGGCCTCGCGCTCGTGGCGCCGGACTGGGGGGCGACGACGGAGTTCGCGACCACGGAGACGGCGTTGCAGTTCCCCGCGCACGACGCCGCGGCGCTGGCCGCGGCCGTGGGCCGGCTCATCGACGATCCGT
>CAIRBD010000695.1 GCA_903876745.1 uncultured Gemmatimonadota bacterium | reverse complement strand
GGCGATCGCCTCGGCCTTCCCGACGCCGTTCTGCAGCGAGAAGAAGAGCGTCTCGGGCCCAGAGGCCACGAGCGCGGCACGCGTGGCGTCGGCGGTCTGGTAGGTCTTGGTGGCGACGAACACGAGGTCGAACGGCGCGAGCCCCGTCACCGAGGTCACGACGTTCACGGGGATGGTGGTCTCCTCCTGCCCCACGCGCGTGATGTGCAGCCCGTTCTCGGCGAGCAGCTTGGCGCGCGCCTGATTCACCTCGAGCAGCGTCACGTCCTCGCCGGCGCGCGCGAGATACGCGCCCACGAGCCCGCCCAGCGCCCCGGCCCCGACGATCAGGATCCGCATCGTCCCCGCTCCCGCCGCGCGTGTGCGCGGCTCACCGGTTCTTCCACGCCGGACGGCGCTTCTCGAAGAACGACGCGATCCCTTCGCGCACGTCCTCCGTCGCCATCAGCTCGCCCAGGAACACCCGCTCCGCCTCGAGCCGGGCCTCTTCGAACGAACGTCCGTTCAGATTTTTGGCCAGGCGAACGTTCATCCGCATCACGAGCGGGCTCGCCCGGCGGAGGTCGCCCAGCACCTGCGCCAGCGCCTCGGGCAGCCCGCCCTCGGGCACCACACGCGATACGAGCCCCATCGTCTGCATCTCGGCCGCGCTGTACGTGCGGCCGGTGCTCGTCACCTCGATCGCGCGCGCAAGTCCGATGCGCGCCGGCAGCCACGCCACGCCCACCGGCGCGAAGAAGCCGAGCCGGATCTCCGGTTGGCCGAACGTCGACCGCTCCGTCGCGAGGAGCACGTCGGCCATCATCACGAGTTCGAACCCCGCGCCGAGCGCCGCACCGTCCACCGCCATCACCATCGGCAGCTCGAGCGCGCCGAACGCCTTGAACAGCCGGCTGAATCCCGCGATCATCGCCGGCGCTTCCTCGGGGCGATGGTCGCCCACATCGGCGCCGGCGGAGAACGCGCGGCCCGCCGACTCGAGCACCACCGCCTTGAGCGACCGGTCGTCCTGCGCGCGCTCCACCGCCTCGGCGAGGTCGTGCATCGTCGAGGACCGGAGCACATTCACCGGCGGCACGTCGAGCGTGAGGAACGCGACGTCGTCGCGCACCTCGTACCGTACCGCCACCGGAGCCGCCGTCGTCGTCATCGCATCACCTCAGATGTACTGGCCGCCATCGACCTTGATGATCTCGCCCGTCACGTACCGCGCGCGGTCGCTCAGCAGGAACGCGACCACCGACGCGACCTCCTCCACCTCGCCCAGCCGCCCGAGCGCCGCCTCTTCGGCCGCGCGCTCCACGACGGCCGGGGGGAGCACCGCCGTCATCTCGGTGCGGATGAAGCCCGGCGCCACGCAGTTCACCGTCACGCCGCTCGGCCCGTACTCGCGCGCGAGCGCCTTCGTGAGGCCGATCACGCCGGCCTTCGAGGCGGCGTAGTTCGACTGGCCGAACTTCCCGCGCAGGCCGTTGATCGATGCGATCGTGACGATGCGACCGCGCTTCTGCGTGCGGAACACCGGCGCCACGGCACGGCAGAAGGCGAAGCACCCTTTCAGATTCACGTCGAGCACGGCGTCCCACTGGTCTTCGCTCATCTTCCAACTCACGGCGTCGCGCGTGATGCCGGCGTTG
>CAIRBD010000694.1 GCA_903876745.1 uncultured Gemmatimonadota bacterium | reverse complement strand
GCTCGATCGTGTTGCGCGAGTTCGGTTCGCCCGTCCCCGCCCACACCTGATTCGTATCGCTCGGCGCGATCGCGAGCACGCCCATCGAGATGATGCGCTTGTCGTCGAACACGGGGCGCCAGGTGTTGCCGTTGTTCTGGCTCTTCCAGATGCCGCCGGCGGCGGCGGCCACGAAGATCGTCTTGGACGGGCCGGGGATGCCGACGACGTCGGAAAGGCGGCCGCCGAAGTTCGACGGGCCGACGTTGCGCCACTTCAGACCGGCGACGACCGTCGAATCGACGGACTGCGCGCCGAGCGCGCTCGTCGCCGTGCCGAGGGCCGCGAGGGCGACCAACAACCGCGAGAATGGGGCACGTTGCATGGGAGTCCCAACAAGGTGGTGCGCCCGGGGGCGCGGGACGGTGAACGGGACAGCCGCCGGGCACCTGCCCGGCGCTCTGGTACATCTTATTGATAACGGCCCCCTCCGGCGAACCGTTGGCGTGGCGTCGCGAAGGACTCCATACTTCTCCGAACGAGGCAACGCCCGGCCCTTCCCCCCACCGCATGGCCTACTTCGACCCCCGCAACAACCCGCCCACGCGCAACGCCATCGACCGGTTCATCCGTCGCTTCGGCACCGCGGCGTGGGCCATGGCGATGGCCGTGATGTATCTCGTCGCCGCGACCGCCGCGGGGATCGCGGCCGTCCCCGCCGTCGCACTCTTCGAACGGTGGGGCATCCCGCTCTGGCACAGCGCCGCCTGGTGGCGCCTGCCGGCGCTCGGCATCACGCTCGCGAGCTGCGTTGGCGTATGGGGCTTCGCGCTGATGGCGATCGTCCCCGTGTACAACTGGCTGCTCCCCACGCGCATCCACGCGTTCAAGGGCGGCTACTTCACCATCGCCGCGTTGCCGTGGTACGTGCACAACGCCCTGTTCTATCTCGTGCGCTTCACCGTGCTCCCGTTCGCCACGCTCACCCCCATCGGCCCGCTCTTCCTGCAGGCGATGGGGATGACGCTCGGCAAGCGCGTGCGCATCGGCAGCGAGAACCTGAGCGACGTGCGCCTCATCACGATGGGCGATGACGCCGCCATCGGCGGCAGCGCGACCATCTTCTGCCACGTCGCCGGCGGCGGGCATCTGATCATCGCGCCCGTGCACATCGGCGCGCGCGCACAGATCGGCCTCCGCGCCACCATCATGGGCGACGTGGTGGTGGGCGACGACGCCGTGGTGATCGCGCACACGGTGGTGCTACCGGGCACGCGCATCGGCAATGGCGAGCGCTGGGGCGGCGTGCCGGCGCGGCGAATCCCCAACGACGAGTGGAAGGAGTACGCGAAGACGGTGCTCAACCGCGGCTGAGCGTTCCGTGATGCAGAGCGCCCCGGCACGCATCGCGTGCCGGGGCGCTCTCGTTCCGCCAATGGAGAGGGCTAGACTTCCCAGCCTTTGCGGTACTCGCGCGTCAGGAACGCGTTCGCCTCGGGCACGTTCGTCACGCGGCCGGCCGCGCCGTCGTACAGGATCTTCTTCCCCTGCCCCGCGCGCAGCGCCACGATGCCCAAGAGCATCGTCTCGGTGAGCGCCGCGGCGTACGAGAACGGCGACACCGTCGTGCCGTTCCCCTGCGCGGCCTTCACCCAGTTGAACTCGTGCTTGTCCTCGCTGCGCGGGATGCTCTTCGGCACCTTCGCCGTCTTGTCCATGAGCGCCACGGGGAACAGGCGCGGCTTCTGGCCGTACGTCTCGTGCAGCAGGATCCCCTTCTCGCCGTGATAGATGACGCCGCCCTCGCGCTCCATCACCACGTCGTCGGGGAGCGCGTCGGGACGCCCGGGCTGCAGGCCACCGTCATACCAGTTGAGCTTCACCGGCGGTTCCTTGCCGCGCGCGGCGAACTCGTAGTGCACCACCATGCTCTGCGGATAGCTCACCGGGCGTGACCGCGGACCGGTCGTCGGCGGCGGCACGATGGGCGTCGTGCCCCACGGCGTGCTCGAGCTCTCGATGCTCACGGGCAATCCGAGATTGAGCGCCCAGAACGGATGATCGATCAGGTGCGCACCCATGTCGCCGATCGCGCCCACGCCGAAGTCGAGCCAGCCGCGCCAGTTGAACGGGTGGTACACGGGATGATACGGCAGATCCTCGAGCGTGCCGCCGAGGTACAGATCCCAGCGCAGTTCCTTGCTCGGCGGGTACTGCATCG
>CAIRBD010000693.1 GCA_903876745.1 uncultured Gemmatimonadota bacterium | reverse complement strand
TGGCGGCGGCACGCGAGTGCGGCGTGTTCGACGACGAAGCCGCCGCGGCCGTCGGCGCGATGGATCTCGCGGCGATGCCGGGGATGCGCTCCGCGGTGAGCGCGCTCGGCCGAGCGCTGCTCGTGCACGACGCGTACAACGCGAATCCCGGCTCGGCGCGCGCCGCGCTGGCGCTGCTCGCGAAAGTCGGCGCGGGGCGCCCGCGCGTGGCGGTGCTCGGCACGATGCGCGAACTCGGCGCGGCGTCGGACCGCGCGCACCGCGAGATCGCGCGCGCCGCGCTCGACTCCGGGGCCGATGTGATCGCCGGGATCGGCGAGTTCGGCCCCGCGCTGACCGAGCTCGCGCCGGGGGATGCGCGTGTGATCACGGCGCTCGATGTGGACGACCTGTGGCCGCTGCTCGCACCACGGCTCGCGGCGAACGCCGCGATCCTGCTCAAGGCGAGCCGTGGCGTGACGCTCGAACGACTCGTGCCGCTGCTCACGGCATGGGCATCCCAACCGGTGTAGCGATGCTCTACTGGCTGCTCTATCCGCTGCGCGACCATTTCGGTCCGCTGAACGTGTTCCGCTACATCAGTTTTCGCGCCGCCGGCGCCGCGGTGACGGCGCTGCTCGTGTCGTTCGCGGTGGGGCCGGCGTTCCTGCGATGGCTGCGCACGATGCAGATCCATCAGGTGGTGCGCGAGGGGACGCCCGACACCCACGCGGGGAAGGGGACCACGCCGACGATGGGCGGGATCATCATCCTCGTGTCGACCCTCGTGCCGACGCTGCTCTGGATGCGCCTCGACAATCGCTATGTGTGGCTCGCGCTCGCCGTGATGTTCTGGATGGGGAGCATCGGGTTCCTCGACGACTACCTCAAGCTCGTGCAGAAGCGGCAGGGGAAGCAGAACAAGGGGCTCGTGGAGCGCTACAAGCTCGCCGGGCAGATCATCTGCGGGCTCGCGTTGTCCATCTACATCTGGAAGTTCCCGCTCAATCAGCTGCCGGGCGCGAGTACGACGGTGCCCTTCGCGAAATCGATGCTCATCGTGCCGGCGACGATCGGGATGGCGTGGCTGTACGTGCCGTTCGTGACCTTCGTGATGACGGCCACGAGCAACGCCGTGAACCTCACCGACGGACTCGACGGGCTCGCGACGGGGCTGATGGCGATCGCGATGGCGACCTTCGCGTTGTTCGCGTACGCGATGGGGCGCACCGACGCGGCCGCGTACCTGCAGCTGTTCTATCTGCGGAACGCCGGGGAGCTCACGATCTTCTGCAGCGCCGTGTTCGGCGCGGCCATCGGGTTCCTCTGGTACAACGCGCATCCCGCGCAGGTGTTCATGGGGGATACGGGCTCGCTCGCGCTCGGCGGCGCGCTCGGTGTGGTCGCCATCCTGCTCAAGAGCGAGTTCCTCTACGTGTTCGTGGGCGGGGTGTTCGTGCTCGAGACGTTCTCGGTGCTCATCCAGCGCACGGTCTTCAAGTACCGCCGCCGGCGGTACGGGCTCGAGTATGCGCAGGCGCACCGCGTGTTCCTGCGGGCGCCGCTGCACCATCATTTTGAGCTCAAAGGCTGGCCGGAGACGCAGGTCGTGGTGCGGTTCTGGATCCTCGGCATCCTGTGCGCGTTCATCGGCCTCACGACGCTCAAGCTGCGGTGATCCGCGACCTGCTCGTACGCGGTGAAGTGGCGGTCGTCGGCCTGGGGCGGAGCGGGCGGGCGGCGGCGCGCCTGTTGCAGCGCGCCGGCGCCACGGTGTACGCGTCCGACGGCTCGGCGAGTGAGCCGGTGCAGCGCGAAGCGGCGGAGCTCCGCGCGCTGGGAATCGACGCGGCGTCGGGCGGGCACGACCTCGATCGCATCGCGCGCGCGGCGGTGGTCGTCGCGAGCCCGGGCGTGGCGCCGAACGCACCGCCGCTCGCCGCGGCGCTGGCGCGCGGCGTGCCGGTGCTGAGCGAGGTGGAAGTGGGGCTGGCGTTCCTCCCTTCGGCGCGCGTCATCGCGGTGACCGGCACCAACGGCAAGACGACGGTGACGGCGCTCGTCGATCATCTCCTGCGCGCGCTTGGCGAGCGGTCGGTGGCGGCGGGGAACATCGGCACGTCGCTGTGCGAGGTGGCGCTGTCGGAGCGCCCGCCGGACTGGATCGCACTGGAGATGTCGAGCTTCCAGTTGCATGACACGCCGAGCATCGCGCCGGTGGTGGGGGTGCTGACGAACCTCGCGCCCGATCACCTGGACCGGTACGCGTCGCTCGAGGAGTACTACGGCGACAAGATGCGGCTGTTCCGGAATGCGACCGCGGCGAGTCGGTGGGTGGTGAATGGTGATGATGCCGAGGTGATGCGGCGGACGGGCGGCGTGTCGGGCACGCGTGCTCGGTTCTCGCTCGTTGACGGTGCGGCTGATGCGGGGCCAGTGGGAGGAACCCCTTCCACCGCAGAGGACGCAGAGGACGCAGAGGACACAGAGAGCGTTCGCTCGGCAGACCGCCCGTCACGCGTGGGGCGCTGGGGGCTGTTGGGGAACGACCTCCTCGGCCGCTCCGACATCCCGCTCCTCGGCGACCACAACGTGGCGAACGTGCTGGCGGCGGCGTTGGCGGTGGCGGTGGCCGACGCCTCGTTCGCGACGCCGGCGGCGCGTGCGCGCATCGTGGACGGTATCCGCTCCTTTCACGGCATGCCGCATCGGCTCGAAGTGGTGGCTGACCGCGACGGCGTGCAGTGGATCGACGATTCGAAGGCCACCAACGTGGCGTCCACGCTCGTGGCGGTGCAGGGGATGACGCGTCCGGCGGTGGTGCTGCTCGGCGGGCGGCACAAGGGACAGGCGTACACGCCGCTCGTCGACGCGCTGCGCACGCACGCGCGACTGGTGATCGCCTACGGCGAGGCGGCGGCGCACATCGAGGGCGACCTGCGCGGATTCGTGCCGCTGGAGCGGCTCGGATCGTCTTTTGATGACGTGATGGCGCACGCACGCGCGGCCGCGAGGCCGGGCGACGCGGTGTTGCTGTCCCCTGCCTGCTCGAGCTACGACATGTTCCCCAACTATGAAGTACGCGGCGCCGAGTTCCGGCGCCTGGCCACCGCGACGTGACGGCCGCGACGCTGCCCGCGACGGGCGCCGCCGCCGCGTCGCGCGCGCGGACGTCCCGTGACCGCTGGCGCATCGGGCTCGAAGCGCGCGCGCTGATCCTGCTGACGGCGGTGCTGCTCGCGTTCGGACTCGCCACGCTCTACAGCGCGAGCGCGTTCGAGGCACTGCAGGACGGCAAGGGAAGCGCGTACTTCCTGATCAAGCAGGTGACGGGTGTCGCCGTGGGCGCCGTGATCTTCGCCATCGCCGCCAAGGCCGACGCCGATCTCTGGCGCAAGTATGCCTGGCACGTGATGGCGCTCGCGCTGTTCCTCATGCTGCTCACGGTGCTGCCGTTCACGAAGTTCATCGCCCCGCCCATCCTCGGGGCGCGGCGGTACCTGTTCCGCGGCTCCATCCAGCCGTCGGAGTTCGCGAAGCTCGCCGTGATCGTCTGGACGGCGATGGTCGTCGTGAAGAAGGGCGACCAGCTGCGCCGGTTGTCGAAGGGGCTGCTGCCCATCCTGATCGTCGTGGGCGCCCTCGCGCTCACGGCGGCGCTCGAGCCCGACCTCTCCACGGTGCTGTTCTACCTGCTGCAGATGGCGATCATCGTGTTCGCGGCGGGCGCGCGCATCGGCCACTTCGTGTTCCTCGGCGCCGTGCTCTCGCCCATCCTGCTGCGCGAGACGCAGCGCCTGCAGTACGTGATGGAGCGCATCATGGGCTTCGCCGACATGGCGGGGCAGGCGCACGCGAAAGTGAACTACCAGCTCGACCAGTCGCTGATCGCCGTGGGGTCGGGCGGGTGGTTCGGCGCGGGCTTCGGCGAGGGGCGCCAGCAACACGGCTTCCTGCCGCTGTCGTACGACGATTTCATCGGCGGGAGCATCGGCGAGGAGTGGGGGTTCGTCGGCCTCGCGCTGCTCGTGCTCGTGTACGCGCTCTGGGGCTGGCTCGGCTTCCGCATCGCGCGGCAGGCGCGCACGCCGTTCATGCAGCTCGTGGCGATCGGCATCACGGTGACGATGATCGTCACCGCGTACCTGCACATCGGCGTCGTCACGGGGCTCCTGCCGACGACGGGGCTCACGCTGCCGTTCATTTCGTACGGTCGTTCGAATTTGATCCTCTCCATGCTGATGACGGGGATCCTCGTCAACATCGGGAGCACGAAGGAGCGGGTGATGGGCGAGGGCGCGTCCGACCCGCTCGGAGCGGCGCGGTGAACGTGCTCATCGCCGGTGGCGGCACTGGCGGGCATCTGTATCCGGGACTCGCCATCGCGCGGGCACTCGTGCGTCTCGACCCGCGCATCCATCCGCACTTCGTCGGCGCGCTGCGCGGCATCGAAGCCGACGTGCTGCCGCGCACCGAGTTCGCGCACACCCTGCTCGACCTGCATCCGCTCTACCGGCCGAAGGTCTGGCGCAACTGGCGCACGGTACGCGGCGCGCTCACGGCGTGGGGCGCCATGCAGCGCGTGGGACGCGCGGTGAACCCCGGCGTCGTCATCGGCACCGGCGGCTACGCCAGCGGTGCCGCGCTCGTGTGGGCCTGGGCGCATGGCGTGCCGGTGGTGCAGCAGATCGGCGACAGCCATCCGGGGCTCACGGCGCGGCTCTTCTGCCGCATCTCCTCCGAGGCGTACCTCGGCTTTCCCGAAGCGACCGCGTTCCTTCCGCAGGGTCGGTGCGTGTATCGCGACACGGGGAACCCCATCGAACCCCCGCCCGACATCCGTCCCGACCGCGCCGCGGCGCGGGCCAAGTGGGGATTCCCGTCGAATGCGCGCGTGCTGCTGGTGTTCGGCGGGAGTCAGGGCGCGCGCGCCATCAATCAGGCGGTGGCCGGCTGGGTGCAGCGCGGCCTGCCGCACTCGCTCTGCGTGATCTGGGCCACGGGCACGGGGCAGTACGACGCGTTCAAACAGTACGACCGTGCGGACGTGCGTGTGGTGCCGTACCTCTCGCCCATCGCCGACGCCTACGCCGCGAGCGATCTCGCGCTCGTGCGCGGCGGCATGATGGGCACCTCCGAGTTGTGCGCCTGGGGCGTGCCCATGGTCATCGTGCCGCTGCCGACGGCCGCCCAGGACCATCAGACGTCCAATGCGCGCGCCCTCGAGTCGGCGGGCGCGGCGGTGCACCTCGCGCAGCGCGAGTTGTCGCCCGAGCGCCTCGACGCGCAGCTGCGCGAACTCCTCGACGATCCCGCGCGCCTCGTCGCGCTCGCCCACGGTGCGGCCGCGCGCGCGCGGCCGCATGCCGCCGCCGACATCGCGCAGCACATCGTGCGCCTCATGGCGGCCGCGCCAGCCATCCCACCACGTCCCTGATGCCGCTCATCGATCCCTCCGATAAACGCCCGGTGCACTTCGTCGGCATCGCCGGCGCGGGAATGAGCGCGCTCGCCGAACTCTGCGCGCGCCGCGGCGCCGCCGTCACGGGGTGCGATCAGAATCCGGACGGCGCCTCCGACCTCGCCGCCCTGCGCATCACCGTGCTGCGCGGCCACGATGCCGCGCACGTCACGGGGCACCGCGCGCTCGTCGTGAGCAGCGCCATCCCCAAGACGCATCCCGAACTCGAACGCGCGCGCGCCGAGGGGATCCCCGTGATCCGACGCGCCGAGGCGCTCGCCGAAGCGACGGCCGGCGGCCGGCTCGTGGGCATCGCGGGCACGCACGGCAAGAGCACCACCACGGTGATGACCACCGAGGCACTCAAGGCCGGCGGTGTGAATGCCACGGGCGTGGTGGGTGCGCGCGTGGCCGCGTGGGGAGGCAACCTCAGCGCCGGCGCCGACGCCGTGTTCGTGGTGGAAGCCGACGAGTACGACCGCAGCTTCCTCGCGCTCTCGCCCGACGTCGCCGTCGTGACCAATGTCGAGGCCGACCACCTCGACATCTACCGCGATCTCGATGACATCCGCGGCGCCTTCACGCAGTACCTGCGCGGAGCGCGCTGGATCGCGCTCTGCGCCGACGATGCCAACGCCAATGCGTTGGCGACGCCGGCGAGCGCCGAAGTGGTGCGGTACGGCATCACCAGCCCGGACGCGCGCCTCGTGGCGCGGGACGTACGGCACGACGGCCGCGTGTCGCGCTTTCACGTGGTGTTCGACAACAAGCCGCTCGGCGAAGTGACGCTCGGTGTGCCCGGCGACCATAACGTGCGCAACGCGCTCGCCGCCCTCGCCGTGGGGTTGGGGACGTGGGGGATGACCGTCGAGGCGATGCGCGACGGGCTCGCACGGTTCGTGGGCGCCGAGCGGCGTTTTCAACACCTCGGCGACCAGCGCGGTGTGACGGTGATCGACGACTACGCGCACCATCCCACCGAGATCCGCGCCACGTTGGCCGCGGCGCGCGACGCCTTCGGCGCCCGCCGCGTGGTGGTGGCGTTCCAGCCGCATCTGTTCTCGCGCACCCGCGACTTCTTCGCCGACTTCGCCGACGCGCTGTGCGCGGCCGACGCCCTGTTCCTGTGCGACATCTACCCGGCCCGCGAGCAGCCCATGCCGGGCGTGACGAGCGCGCTCATCGCCGACGCGATGGCGAGGGCGGGGAAGGCACCGGCGTGGACCGGCCCCCGCGCCGAGGCGTCGAACGCGCTCGCGGCCTACGTGCGCGAGGGGGATGTGGTGCTCACGGTCGGTGCCGGGGACGTCACCAAGACGGGCCCGGAACTGCTGAAGGCGCTCGGTGATGGCTGACCGCGCCGTCGGCACCGCAGCGCGCGCCCGTGGCTGACGAACCGTCGGTGTGGCGCCGCCGCGTGCGGACCGCCGCCCTCGCGCTGGCCGCGCTCGCCTTGATCACCAGTCCGTGGTGGGCGCGCGCCGGCCTCCGCCAGCTCGCGTTCTTCCGCGTGCGGCGCGTGGAGATCGACGGCACCCGTTACGTGAGCCCCGACGAAATCGTTTCGCGAATGAGGGTGGATACCTCGGCGTCCGTGTGGGACGACGTGGCTCCGTGGGAAGGGCGGGTGCGGGAACATCCGTCGGTGCGCGACGTGCGCATCGAACGGCGGCTGCCGGGCACGCTCGTGGTGAAGGTGACGGAGAACCTGCCGGTCGCGCTCGTGCAGGCG
>CAIRBD010000692.1 GCA_903876745.1 uncultured Gemmatimonadota bacterium | reverse complement strand
CGGGCATCGCGTTCTTCGAGAACGTGAGCGCGTCGCCCGACGGCCCCACGCGCCAGCCGCGCCCCGCGTCGGCGAACAGCACCCACTGTGCGCGATGATTGAATCCAGGGCGCCACCAGTCGTCGGCGGCGTCGTTGCGCAGCGCCGACCAGAAGAATCCGGAGCGCAGTTCCATCTGCAGCAGCGCCACACGGTCGCACTGGGCCGGTGTGCCCGGCTGCACGATGCCGCCGGTGCAGGTCAGCATGTCGGGCGAACCGGTCGTCTCACGAAAGCCGAAGCCCGGGAGCGTCCCCGGCCCGCCCAAGCCGAGGCGCCGCTGCGTGGGCAGCGCGTCGCCCGCCATCCAGCCGCCCGCCACCGCGCGCAAGTTGAGCTGCAGGTCGGGCGCAACCTTAAGGTAGCGGCGCGCATCAACGAAGCCGCGCGTGTACTCCGCGTGTTCCGGCGACGGCGCCGCGAACGACCCGAACGTCATCAACGGTGAGCCCAGCCGCGTCAGCATCCCCGCGCCGTTCTCCAGCTCGGCGTTCAGATACCAGCCGGACAGCCACGCCGAACCGGTGCGCTCGCGCGTGTCCACGCGAAGCCGCGTCGTCACGACGTGCATGTCGCCCGGATCCATCGCCGGATTGGGCCGCCACGGCTCGCTGCCGCGCAGCATCGACCACGGGTCGCGGGCCGAAACGCTGGTCCAGCGTTCGTTGCTGAACCCGATCGTAAGATCGGCGTCGTCGGTCACCTGCAAGCGCGCGAACAGTTCGCCGCCGTGACGGCCATAGTAGTCGCGATAGTCGCGGTGCAAGAGCGCCGTGGCGAGTCCCGCCTCGGTATTGCCGAGCTGCCAGCTTTCGGTGGGCGCGACCACGTCGAACAGCTTGCCGCCCACGGCCACGCCGATCGGTTTGCCGAACTGTACCTCGGCCCGGGCCTGGTGCCCGAGCGTCTGGTTGTCCCAGCGGATCGGTCCCGCGGTGCGCACCACGCCGAATGCTTCCACGGCGACCTTTCCCCACGAGGGCGTGCGCGCGAACCGCGGCCCGGCGACGATCGACCAGCCCTCCACCCGATCGTACGCACGCGACGCCACATAGAAGAAATCCGTGAATGCCTCGCCGCGCCGGAACTCATGGCGCACGCGATGCCGGTTCCACCACGAATCGTCGTACACGGGCTCGCCGTCGGGCACGAGCCGCTCACCATCGAGATGATACCGCAGCAGCTCGGCCTGCACCTTGATGTCGCCGCCGATCTGCGCGTCTTCCTTCCCGGTGAGTCCGCCGCCCACCACCATCAGTTGCTTGCCGATGATCGCGCCCTTCGCGAACCGCACATCCGCGTTGATCGCGACGAGCGTTCCATCGATGCGCCCCGCCACCGTCACCGGTCCGTTGAGCACCGCCACGTCGCCGATGACGATCGTTCCCGCCGGAACGTCGAATGCGCCCGACACGCGGCGCGTGCCCGGGGTGTTGTATTGCTCCACGGCCCCACGAGCGACGGCGCTCAGGCGCGTCACCATCGTGTCGGCGTGTTGTGCGCGTGCGGTCTGCGGCGCCGACGCCACACAGGCGCCGAGCACCAGACTCCAGACGATCCGTCTCATCGGTTCTCCAGGGGTGAACGGGTCGCTGCCATAAGGAGCAGGTCCCGTGCCGGAGCAGTGTTTCGTGCGTAAGTCATTGCTTGGCGGGACGATGCGCGCTCCGCGCGCCGTCGTGCACCGTGACACCCGTGTCCATTCGCGGGTGCAGGAGCGTGTCACTTCGCGTGCGCATCATCACGATTCGCCGGGAACGACCACGCCCAGTCGCTTCATGCGACGGTACAGATTCGGCCGGTCGGTCCGCAGCCGGCGCGCCGCCTCGGCCACCACGCCGTTCGCCGCCTGCAACGCGCGGCCGATGAGCAGCTTCTCGTACTCGTCGAGTGCGTCGCTCAGCGTGAGCTCGGGCTGCGAGAGCGCGGGCAGCGGCGGCGCCGACACGCCGTTGCCGCCCAGCGGGAGCACCGCCGCGACTTCCTCGGCGCCGATCGGCGCGCCGGCGTGCAGGATCGACAGACGTTCCACGATGTTCGCGAGCTCGCGGACGTTCCCCGGCCAGCGGTGCCGCACGAGGTAATCCACCGCGGCATCACTCCATTCGGGCGCGGGCTGACCGGAACGCCGCCGCTGCAGCGCCGCGAAATGGCGCACGAGCAGCGGGATGTCCGACGGTCGCTCGCGCAGCGGAGGCACCGGCAGCGGGATCACGTTCAGGCGGAAATAGAGATCCTCGCGGAACTTCCCCTCCTGCACCGCGCGCTCGAGATCGCGGTTCGTCGCCGAGAGGATGCGCACGTCGATCTTGATCGCCCGGCCGCCGCCCACGCGCTCGATCTCCTTGGCCTCGATCGCGCGGAGCAGCTTGGCCTGCGCTTCGGGGCCGAGGTCGCCGACTTCATCGAGCAGCAGCGTGCCCGTATGCGCGAGTTCGAACCGGCCGATGCGGCGGTCCGTCGCGCCCGTGAACGACCCGCGCTCGTGGCCGAACATCTCGCTCTCCACGAGGTCGCGCGGGATCGCCGCGCAGTTCACGCGCACGAACGGCCGGTCACGTCGCGCGCTGCCGGCGTGGATCGCCGCGGCCACGAGTTCCTTCCCTGTGCCGCTCTCTCCCGTGATGAGCACGCGCGCATCGCTCGGCGCCACGCGCGCGATCATGTCGCG
>CAIRBD010000691.1 GCA_903876745.1 uncultured Gemmatimonadota bacterium | reverse complement strand
TCGAAGAACGCGATGCCCGGTTTCGAGACCTACAAGACCGATCTCGGGATCGGCGTGGATTTCGGCAGTCTGGGCGTGTACTGGGCCAAGTCCGCGAGCGACGCGCAGGAGCCGGCGCGCGTGCTGCTCCGCCTCGAGCGGCGGTTCTAGCGCGTGGGGCGAGCGCGACGGCTCATCGCCGCCGCAGCGTTCCTCACGCTGCGCGGGGCATCGCTGGAAGCCCAGCGTCGCCCCGCGCTCGACGTGCAGTTGCCCCCCGCCGCGCAGACGCTGACGGAGGGGCCGGTGATCATCGCGCGCGAGATGCTCAGCGGTGCGCGCATCCGGGAGCTCCTCAGCGCGGGGTTCCCGGCGCAGTTCCACTTTCGCGTGGAACTGTGGAGCGAGGGCCGGTGGGTGAACGACCTCGAGCGCGAGATGGAGTACGACGTGTTCGTGCGCTACAGCGCGATCGAGAAGGCCTACGAGGTGACGCAGAAGATCCACGACGGCCTGTTCCCGCTCGGCAAGTTCACAAACCTCGACGACGCCGAAGCCGCCGTGGCACGACCGACGCGCGTGCCGATCACGGCCATCCGGTCATCGCGGGCGCAGTATTACGACGCCACCCTGGCCGTGACGGTGCTCTCACTGAGCGACCTCGACGAGCTCGACCGCTGGCTCACCGGCGACGTACAGTCGGCGATCAGCGGGTCGCGCAACCCGGGGACGGCGCTGACGCGCGGGGTGCGCGCACTCGCGGCGCGCGCGCTGGGCGGCGAGAAGCGCGAATACGGGAGTCACACGCCGACGTTCCGCGTGCCCTGACCGCGCGCCGGCCGCCGCTCCTGCGGCGGCGCGTCAGCCTACGCGCGCGCGCGCCTGCCCCTGCACGCGGTGCTCGAGCGCCTCGACCTGGTGCAGCACGTCGGTGCCGTAGAACAGGCGGATGTACTTCGCCTGCGCCGGCGTGAGACGCCGCACGGCCCACGAGAGATGCACGAAGTGCGGCTCGACGGGCGCGTGGCTCAGGTGCATGCCGCACTCGTCGGGCAGATGGTTGGCCTTGCGCGTGTTGCAGCTGCTGCACGCCGTGACGACGTTGGTCCAGCTGTTGAGTCCGCCGCGGGAGAGCGGGATGACATGGTCGCGCGTGAGCGATTCCCGATGACGGAGCTGCATGTTCGCGCGCCCGCAGTACTGGCAGGTGTAGTGATCGCGGGCGAACAGGAAGGTGTTCGTCACCTGCCGGCGGAAGCGACGCGGCACGTGGATGAACTTCGTGAGCCGGATGACCACGGGGCGCGGATACGAGAGGCGCTCCGAGCAGACCGGCGACCCGCCGTCGGCCTCGACGATCTCGGCTTTGCCGTCGATGACGAGGCGCAGTGCGCGGCGCAGCGGCACCATCGTCAGCGGTTCGAACGACGAGTTGAGCGCGAGACAGCCGACGATCACGCATCCCTCCGGAGAGAGTGTCCGTGGCGCCGCGGCTGCCCGCGCGCCCTCATCTACTGCTGTCCGCCGCCGCGCCTACGGGCACGGGGGTGAGCCAACCGAACACGTCGGGCGCGCGTCCCTTGGCGATCTCCATGAAGCGCTCGCGGATGCGCCGGAACACCGGCCCCGGCGTCCCATCGCCCACCGGCAGGCGGTCGATGGACTTGATGGGGGTCAGTTCGGCGGCGGTGCCGCAGAAGAACGCCTCATCCACGAGATACAGGAACTCGCGCGGCATCGTGAGTTCCTTGACGGTGAGCCCGAGCTCCGCGGCGATGCAGAGCACGGAGTCGCGCGTGATGCCGTTGAGGATCCCCGACGAGAGCGGTGACGTGAACAGCGTACCGTCGCGCACCACGAAGAGGTTCTCGCCGCTCCCTTCGGCCACGAAGCCGGCGGCGTCGAGCACGATCCCCTCGAGGTAATCGTCCTGCCGCGCCTCGGCCTTGGTGAGCTGCGAGTTCAGATAGTTGCCCGTGGCTTTCGCCATCGTCGGGAACGTGTTGGGCGCGGCGCGGCGCCACGTGGAGACGCGCACATCGGCACCGTGCTCCACAGCCGCGTGGCCGAGGTATGTGCCCCATTCCCAGCAGATGATGAAGGTCTCGACGGGCGCGTCCTTGGCCCAGATCCCCATCTGTTCGCCGGTACGCGCGACGAGGGGGCGCACGTAACACTCGCGCAGGCCGTTCGCGGCGATGGTATCGACCGTCGCCTGGACGAGTTCGTCCACGGACCAACGGATGGGCAGGCGGTAGATCTTGGCGGAGTCGTGGAGTCGCCGCATGTGGTCGCGCAGGCGGAACACGGCGCCGGCGGTCGGCGTCTCGTAGCAGCGGATCCCCTCGAACACGCCGGAGCCATAGTGCACGACATGGCTCATCACATGCAGCGTCGCGTCTGCCCACGGCACGAGCGTGCCGTCACGCCAGATCCTGGCTGTGGGTCCCTTGCCGATGCCCAAGGACGCGCTCCGAGCCGAAGGTACTTCGAATTGTAATCGGTGCGCGCGAACCGGCGCTACCGACGCTTCTACCGATCGCGCTTCCAGCGCGCGAGCCGCGACGATGCGTCGCGCAGTTCGACGGCGATCTCGTTCACGTCCACGCCCAGCACACGGCCGTTGCGCACGCGCTCGACGCCGTCCACGACGACGAGCGACGCCGCGGTGTGCGACATCGACCAGATGAGCGTGTCGGCGGGGTCGTACACCGGGAGGACGCTCATCCCGATGGGGAACGCCGCGAGGTCGGCGCGCTTGCCGTGCTCGAGCGACCCGATGACGCCGCCCATGCCGAGGGCACGCGCGCCACCGACGGTCGCGAGCTCGAGCGCGTCGCGACCGCCGAGCAGGTCGTCGCGGCCGGCGCGCGCGCGCTGGGCGAGCACGGCGAGGCGGGCTTCGGCGAGCAGGTTCATGGAGTTGTTGCTCGCCATCGAGTCGGAGCCCACGCCCACGTGGATGCCG
>CAIRBD010000690.1 GCA_903876745.1 uncultured Gemmatimonadota bacterium | reverse complement strand
CGCGACATGCGCAGTCGCGGCGAGGGGCGGGCGGCTGCCGACACGCGACTGATGCCGCTCGACTACGGGGCCCCCGTCGCCCGGCGCTTCATCGTCGGCGCCGGACCCTACGATGTTGTCCTGCACTTCGCGGCGCTCAAGCACGTGCGGTCGGAGAAGGACCCGGCGTCGATCCTGCACATGCTCGACACGAACGTGCTCAAACAGGCGCGCCTCATGCGTTGGTTGGCCGAGGACGGCGTGCCCGAGCGGTACTTCGCGGTCTCCACGGACAAGGCGGCCGACCCCGTCAACTTCATGGGGGCGAGCAAGCGCCTGATGGAGCAGGTGCTGTTCACCGGTCGGGCGCTCGCCGCCGCGTCGGTCACGTCCGCGCGGTTCGCCAACGTCGCCTTCTCGGCGGGGAGTCTGCTCGAGAGTTGGAGCGCCCGGATCGCCAAGCGGCAGCCGCTCGCCGTGCCGCGTGACACGCGCCGGTACTTCGTGAGTCTCGACGAAGCGGCCGCTATCTGCTTGCTCGCCGCCGCGGTCGTGCCCGACCGTCACATCGCGGTGCCTCGCCTCACCGCCGAGGCTGATCTTCACGAGCTTGCCCCCATCGCAGACGGCTTCGTGCGCGCCGCCGGTTTCGCTCCCGCCTGGTATGATGACGAGGCGTCTGCGCGAGGGGCGCTCGACTCGGATGTGGCGCGCGGGAGTTGGCCCATCCTGCGCACGCCGCGCGACACGGACGGTGAGAAGGCCGAGGAGACGTTCCTCGGAGCCGATGAACAGGCGATCGATGTCGGGCTCGCGCAGTTGCGTGCCGTGCCGCAGCCCGGCGCCGACCCGGCGACCCTGACCGGTGTGCTGACGGAACTGCAGCAGTTGATCGACGACCCGTCGCGCGCCGCGGACAAGGCGTCGATCGCCGCATGTGTCGCGCGCGCGGTTCCGGAGTTCGCGCACGCCGCCAGCGGAAAGAGTCTCGACGATCGCATGTAGCGGCTCGCGCCGACGGTACGTCCTCCAACGGAGCGACCGATGAGCATCGATCGGCGGAGCTTCATCAAGGCCGGCGCACTCGCCGGCGTGTTCCCAGGCCACGCCGTGAGCGCGGGAGATGCGTCGGTCGTTGACGTGCGTGACTTCGGCGCCGTGGCCGACGGCCTCGACGCGAGCGCGCACCTGAACGACGCGGCGATCGACAAGGCCCTGGCGGCGGTGCTGCCCTATGGTACCGTCACGTTTCCGTCGGGTGTCGGCGAGTATGTCGTCGACGCTGAGCACTTCATCACGCGGCCGGTGACGCTGCTGGGCACGGGCGGCAGGCTCCGGCTCAAGGCGCAATCTGCGCTCTTCCATGACCACGCTAATCCGTGGGCTCGCTATCTCTTCCACCTGCGCGCGTCGGACGTGTCGGTGCGCGATCTGGTCATCGACGGCAACAGCCGGAACAATTTCGCCGACATCTCGGGTGCCCGGTATTTCGTGAAGGGCGAACCGGGCAGCACGTTCGGAGTTGGGATCCTCGTCGTCGGCTTTTACGGCGCGGCGGTCCGACCCGATGATTTGTCCAACATCGCGATCGCCGGCAATACGTTCGTCGATGCCGCGGGAAGCTGCGTCGACGCCTTCGTGCAAGGCGGCCTGAAGCGCATTCACGGGTTGCGCGTGTCCGATAACCAGTTCAAGTGGGGGCAGGGCGTTCAGGTCGCGTTCTCGCACTGCGCAAACTCCCTCTGCGAGGGCAATGTCTTCCTCCATCCGTACTTCGCGTGTTTCCAGTTCTACTACAGCAACGTCAACTGCCTGTTCACCGGCAACATGGTGTACGTGAACTCATCGGAAATAGATTTCGCTCGCATCGATCCGACGCTAAGGGCCGGCGCCCGGCTCAAGTTCAATGGTGAGGTTCGTGTCGGGAGGATCGCCGCGTCCCCCAACCAGCAGTGCGACGTGGTGAACAACAGCCTCCACGGCGCGACCATCGACGTCGTCGAAGGCACCCAGTTTTCGCGCATTGAGGGGAACGCGATCCACAAAGGCCAGTCCGTGGGGATCTCCTACCAGATCGCGCGCGGCGGCCCCGGCAACAGCATCAAGAGCAACAAGATCACCGCCTGCGATCAACCCGGCCTGTACCTCGCCGATACGAGCGATCCGGTGCTCGTCGAAGGCAATGAACTCCACGGCAACTGCACGAAGATCCTCTCGCCGTCATATGGCGGCCGAGAGCTCGATGCCAACATCTTCGTGTTCGGGCCGACGACGCCGGGAGCCGGGTACACGCTGCAGCGCAACTTCGCCCGTGCCGTGGCAGGCGTGCCCAAGTACGGCATGGTTTTCAGCGAGACGATCGCCACGCACGCACCGGTGATGAGGGACAACGACTTTCTGGGGAGCGGCGCCGTCGCCGACTGCATCACGTCTGCCGGCGTCATTCCCCCGGTGCCCGTCGCGACGGGCGGTCGCTACGGCGATCTCCTGAGCTACTCGTACAGCGATGACGCATTCGCCGCCGAAGCGACGCTCG
>CAIRBD010000689.1 GCA_903876745.1 uncultured Gemmatimonadota bacterium | reverse complement strand
GAGCGGCGGCTACACCACCCCCACGAACTACCACCTCGAAATGCACACTCGCACTCGCACTCGCGGATCTCGCGGGAGCGCTTCCGACGCGAGCACCGCCACCAACCGGAAGCTTAACTTCTCGAGCTCCGAGTCGGACCGCGGAGGATACGAAACCCCCGCAGGCGTCCCAACGCTATCGCATGCCCCATCGGGCGCTCGGAGCGCCCAGCCCTACGTGATCCTAAACGGTCGCACCGCTCATGCCGCGTCCGACACCGTCCGCGCACTCGCCGTGCGCACCACCTGCCCGCGATGATCCGCACTTCGTTGCACTCTGCCGCCGTGCAGCGTTTTGTTGCCACGCTCGCGGTGATCGCCGCGACCACGGTGCCGCTCCGAGCGCAGAATCCGCCGCCTCGCGCGCCTGGTGCGCCGCCGCCGGTCGCGAACCCCGTGTTCACAGGCGCCGCGACCACGATCCCGTACTTCGGCCTCGGCACATCCGACCTCGCACTCTCCGGCCCCGCGCGCCCGGGGATGTATCTCTCCGCCGTCGGTCGTCGCGCCATCGCGATGGGCACCGAGGACGGCAAGCTCGAACTCTGGTCGTGGCCCATCAAATGGCTTCATGATTTTGAGTTGTTCTTCCGCGTGCCCAAGTACACCGAGCCCATCCCCGGGCACACCATCGCCACGAAGGTCACGGAGCGCCCCGAAGGGGTGACCATCGAGTACGCGTACGAGCAATTCACGGTGCGCGAGCACATCTTCGTGCCGCTCGACAAACCGGCGGTGATCATCCTGCTCGAGGTGGACGCGATCCGCCCGATGGACATCATCGCGCGCTTCAGTCCGGACATTCATTATGCCTGGCCCGCCGCGCTCGGTGGGCAGTACCTCGTGTGGGAGCAGAACGCGCGCGCCTTTCTCTTCTCCGAGGGAAAGCGTTCGGTGAACGCGTTCCTCGGCTCGCCCGCGGTGACCGAAGCGAGCGATGTGCTCGCGCACATGCTCGCCGCCGCGCCGCCGCAGCTCGTGCTCGGTGTGGGGAGCGGCACAGAGCGATACACCGCACCGCGGCTCGGCGAACCGCCGGGGCACAACATCAACGCGCACGTCGCCTACATCCCCATTGTACTCGCCGGCGGGCAGATGCCCCGCGATTCGGCGCTCGCGCTGTACAAGGAACTCATCGCGCCCGGCGCCGCTGAACGCGAGTGGAAGCGCCGCGTGTCGCACGCCGACTCGCTGCGCACGTCGGGGCTCGCGCTGCACTCGCCCGACAAAGCCCTCGACCGCGCGGTCGAATACGCGAAGGTGAATCTCGACGAATCGTACGTGTGCAATCCCGATCTCGGCTGCGGGCTCGTCGCAGGATACGGACTCTCCGGTGCGGCGAGCGACCGTCCCGGCTTCGGCTGGTTCTTCGGCGGCGATGCATCGATCAACTCGTTCGCGATGACCGGCGTGGGGCAGGGCGCGTCGGTGCGTGACGGCGCGCTGCGCTTCTTCGCGAAATACCAGCGCGCCGACGGCAAGATCACGCACGAGATCTCGCAGGGCGCGGGGCACGTGGACTGGTTCAGCTATCCGTACCCGTACTACCACGGCGACACCACGCCGTTCTGGATCCTCGCCTTCGGCGAGTATTGGAAGCAGACCGGCGACGGCGATGTGCTGAAGGAACTGTGGCCCAAACTCAAGAAGGCGTACGAGTGGTCGCTCGCCACCGACAAGAACGGCGACGGGCTCATGGAGAACCCGTCGGCGGGTGCGGGCGCGCTCGAGGTGGGTGATCTGCAGATCGGCATCCTCTCCGACATCTATATGAGCGGCGTGTGGGTGGCGGCGCTCGAGCGGTTCGCGCGGATGGCGGAGGTGATGGGCGAACCGCAGCTCGCCGAGCAGGCGCGCGAGGTTGATATGAAGGCGCACGCGACCATCGAAGCGAAGTTCTGGATGCCGGCGCAACGGCAGTATGCGTTCGCGCTGCTACAGGATGGCTCGGTGAACGCGAACGTCACGGCATGGGCCGCCACGGCGATGGCGTTCAATGTGCTCAACGACGCGAACGGCGCCGAGATGGCGGCGAAACTGGCGTCGTCGAACATCCTCACCGACTGGGGCGCGCGGCCTTTGAGCGCGGCGAGCACGCTGTTCGATCCCCTGCACTACAACAACGGCGCGGTGTGGCCGTTCGTGACGGGCTTCGTGTCGCTCGCCGAGTACAATTATCACAACGCGGCGGCCGGCTGGTTCGCGCTGCAGGCCATCGCGCGCACCGGGTTCGACCAGTCGCTCGGGCGCAATCCCGAGGTCATCTCGGGGCGGCTGTACAAACCACTGGATACCGCGGTGCCGCAGCAGTTCTTCGCCACGTCGATGGTGCTCACGCCGTTGTTGCGGGGATTGCTGGGCATCGGCGTGGATGTGCCGGATCGTGAGGTGACCATCGCGCCGCATCTGCCGCCCGGCTGGGACTCGCTCGCCGTGGACAACGTGCCGGTCGGGCGCGGAGCACTGTCATTCGTGATTCGGCGCCGCAACGGCGCGATCACGCTCGACCTGACGCGCCACGGAGCTGACGCGGAGCCACTGGACGTGGTGTTCGCGCCGGCGCTTCCGCTGGGCGCGAAGGTCACGGGTGGCAACGCCGAGGTGCGCCCGACGGCGGGCGACGTGCACGCGCACGTGAAGACGCGGGTCGGCACGTCGGCGCGGATGACGGTGACGTATGCGGGCGGATGGAGCATCGTGCCGCCGGTCTCCGTGCCGGCCATCGGTGACCGTTCGAGTGCGCCGCGCATCGTGAGTGAGCGGCTCAGTGCGGACGGCACGACGTACACCGTCGCACTCGAAGGGCTGGCCGGTCGCTCGTACGTGTTTCACCTGCGCGCGCCCGACAGCGTGTTGCAGCGTGGCGTCGCGACTGCGCTGACGAACGGGTTCGCCCTGAGGGAAGCCGTTCAGCGCGACGGGATCTTCAGTGTCGTCTTCGTGCCGCGCGCCGGCGCCGAATCGACCGCCGCCAACGCCGATGGCTACGTGTCCACGACGATCACGTTCACGGCAAGGACTCCATGATCCGCACGCGTTCCGTCACGTCGTGCGCCGCCCTCGCGGCGCTCCTCCTCAGCCAATCGTCCTGCATGACCGACAAGAAGCCCGACGCCGGCAAGGCGAACGTGACCCGCGCGCCCTTCGGCGCGCTCCCCTCCGGCGATTCGGTGCACGTCTTCACGCTCACCAACGCGCAGGGCGTCGAGCTGCGCGCCATGGACTACGGCGGCATCGTGCTCTCCATCAAGACGCCCGACCGCACCGGCGCGCTCGGCGACATCGTGCTCGGCTACGACGACGTGACCGGCTACGTGAAGGCCACACCGTACTTCGGCGCGCTCGTGGGGCGGTATGCCAACCGCATCGCCAAGGGGAAGTTCACCCTCGATGGCGCCACCTACACGCTCGCCACGAACAACGGCGTGAACGCGCTGCACGGCGGCATCGTCGGCTTCGATAAAGTGCTCTGGCGCGCCGAGCCGAAGAGCGACTCGAGCGGCGTGGGCATCGTGTTCACGTACACGAGCAAGGATGGCGAGGAGGGATATCCCGGTACGGTGAACGTGCGTGTCACGTACACGCTCTCGGACCGGAATGAGTTCACCATCGACTATCTCGCGACGAGCGACAAGGCGACGCCGGTGAACTTCACGCAGCACAGCTACTTCAATCTGGGCGGCGACGGCTCGGGTGACGTGCTGGGGCACGTCGTGGCGATG
>CAIRBD010000688.1 GCA_903876745.1 uncultured Gemmatimonadota bacterium | reverse complement strand
GCGGTTGCCGGGGCCGATGTCTGCGCACGGAGAGGCAACGCCACGGTCAGCGCAAGAACCATCAGTCGTGAACGAACGTTCATCGTCGGGACTCTCTGTAGGGTGTCCGGTCGCCGAGCGGACGGCGAAGGTTCGCCGTACCTTTGACCTTCCTTCAACATAAACAGAAGAGCCGCATGCCATCTCCGGGTTCCGACAGCGCCACCGCCGACCGTGCCCTCGAGCGATCGCTCGGCGTGCGCGCCCTCGCGGCGAGCATCGTCAACGTCACGGTCGGAGGGGGCATCTTCATCGTGCCCGCGATCGTCGCCGCCAACCTGGGGGCGGCGGCGCCACTCGCCTACCTCGTGTGCGCGGTCGCGTTCGGCCTGATCGTCGCCTGCTTCGCCGAGGCGGGAAGCCGCGTCGCGCTCACGGGCGGCCCATACATGTATGTGGAGAAGGTGTTCGGTCCCTTCGTGGGCTACCTGAGCAACGTCCTGCTCTGGATGCTCAGCACGATCGCGCACGCCGCCGTGGCGAGTCTCTTCGCGCAGGCGCTCAACGCCCTCGTGCCGGGGATCGGCGTGGGCGCGGCGCGCAGCGCCGTCATCATCGGCGTGTTCGGGCTGTTCGCGTTCGTCAACGCGCGCGGCGTGCGGCAGGGCGCCCGCGTGATCGAGATCGCGACCGTCGCCAAGCTCCTTCCGCTGCTGCTGTTCGTGGCCACCGGACTGTTCGCGATGCAGGCGTCGAACCTCGTGTGGCCGGCGTTCCCCTCCATCGCCGACATCGGCCGCACCTCGATCGTGCTCGTGTTCGCCTTCTCCGGCATCGAGAGCGCGCTCGTGCCGAGCGGTGAGGTGAAGGAACCGGCGCGTACGGTGCCTCGCGCGATCCTCCTCGCGATGGTGCTCGTGACGGCGCTGTACGTCGTCGTGCAGGTCGTGGCGCAGGGCGTGCTCGGCGCCGACCTCCCGAAGCACCCAGACGGCCCGCTCGCCGCCGCCGCGACGATCGCCATGGGGCCGGCCGGCGGGCTCATCCTGATGGTCGGCGCCGCGATCTCGATGGCCGGCTATCTCTCCGGGATGATGCTCGCCGCGCCGCGCTCGCTGTATGCGTTCGCGCGCGACGGCTACCTCCCGGCGATGTTCGCGAAGGTCGATCCGAAGACCCACGTCCCGGCCGCCGCCATCTACACTCACGCCGTCGTCGTGACGCTGCTCGGGCTCAGCGGCACCTTCGAGAAACTCGCCGTGCTGTCGAACATCTCCGCGCTCCTGCTGTACGCGCTCTGCAGCGTGGCGGCCTTCGAGCTGCGCCGCCGCAACGTGCAGGAGGGCGGCACGCCGTTCCGCGTGCCGTTCGGGCCGGTGATCCCCTGGCTTTCCGTGATCGTGATCCTTTTCCTCCTCTCGAACGCCACGGGGGCCGAGATGCGCGCCGTGGGTGGCACCGTCGCCGTGGCCTCGGTGCTCTATCTGTTCCGCCGCAAGCGCGCCGCGCGCGCATGACCGCCGATCCGCTCCTCGCCTTCCGCGCCGAGTTCCCGATCCTCGAGCGTCGCACGTACCTCGTCTCCAACTCGCTGGGCGCGATGCCGCGCGCCGTGCCCGAGCGGCTCGCGGAGTACGTGGACCAGTGGGCCGAGTTCGGCGTGATGGCGTGGGCCAAGGGGTGGTGGGACATGCCGCTCCGCGTGGGCGACGAGATCGCGCCGCTGCTCGGCGCGTCGGCCGGCGAGGTCGCGATGGTCCCCACGGTCACGTTGGCGCACGCGGCGATCCTCTCGGCGCTCGACTTCCGCGCCGGGCGCGACACGATCGTGATGAGCGCGCTCGACTTTCCGAGCGTGCGGTACATGGTGGACCAGCTCGCACCCAAGCTCGGGGCGCGTGTGGTCGTGGTGCCAAGCGACGACGGCATCACGCTCGACGAAGCGCGACTCTGCGCCGCCATCGACGAACGCACCGCGCTCGTCGCCATCTCGCACGTGCTGTTCCGTTCGGC
>CAIRBD010000687.1 GCA_903876745.1 uncultured Gemmatimonadota bacterium | reverse complement strand
GGGCTCTCCGTGACGCGTGCCCAGCGATCGTCGGCGCCCGACGTCACGATGCGGAACTCGTGTTCGGCCTGCTCCGAACGCCGCACGGCATGCGCCCATCCCAAGCGCACCTCGCGGCGGTCGGGCGCGTCGAGCACGGCGAACCATCCATCACCGAGCAGTGCCTCTTCGGAACACTCGAGGATCTCGGCACAGCGCGCGTTCGCGAACGTCACCGCGCCGTCCCGATCGGTCACGAAGATACCGAAGGGGCTCGCGGCGCTCAGGGCGCGAAAGACCAGTTCAGCGCGTGTCCTCGCGTCCTCGGCATGCGCATCGTTCCGCGTCGCCGGCGGGTTCGAGCGTTCTGGCGGTTCTGTGACGCTGGACGGCACGGCGACTCGAGGGGAAACAGAAGATGGAAGATCGCGACCCGGACAGTGATAGTACCAGTCAGGGGTTTCAAGGGTGAGCGTCGGGCTTCCGCTGACGCGAGCGCCGCGCGTCAGGCCACGCGTTCACGGCGGAACTGGAGTAGCACGACCGCGGCCACGATCATCACGCCGCCGGTGGCGAGCCGCATCGTCACGGGCTGGTGCAACACGAGCGCGCCGAGGATGGCGGTGAGGAAGGGTTCGACCGTCGAGACGATCGCCGTGCGCACCGGGCCGAGCCGCATGAGCCCCATCAGGAAGAAGATCGAGGGGAGCACGGTGCTGAAGAGCGCGAGCGCGACGA
Source organism: uncultured Gemmatimonadota bacterium (assembly GCA_903876745.1). GTDB lineage: Bacteria > Gemmatimonadota > Gemmatimonadetes > Gemmatimonadales > Gemmatimonadaceae > Fen-1231. Next base: position 2,395 of record CAIRBD010000687.1, on the reverse strand, counting down.
TCGCACCCCACGCCGTGCCGCTCAGCGAGGTGGTGAAGCTGCGGTCGCCCACGGCGAGCATCAGGAAGCAGATAGCCGACCCGATCTTGCCGTACGCGCTCGTCACCGAGACGCGGTGCGACTTCTGCATCCAGCCCATGAGCGGGATGTACATGCCGTACACGATGGCGGCGCCGAGCGCGAGCGTGATGCCGCGCGTCGCGCTCCCCCCGAACTCCGCCGCCATCTCGCGCCCACCGGGGCCCGGCGTGACGACGATGACCGCGATGCCGCCGAAGCTGAGCGCGAGCGCGGCCACCCGGCGCATCGTGAGACGCTCGGCGCCGCGGAGCGCCTGCACGAGCGTGACCCATGCCGGGTACGTGTAGAACAGGAAGGCGAGCGTGGCCGCCGTCACGTAGCGCAACGACGACAGTGCCATCCCCACGAGCAGCGCCTGTCCGCCGCCCCCGAGCACGATGAACCGCGCGGCCTCGCGCCAGGGCATGCGCTGATAGTTGCGCGAGCCGATCCACGTCACCATCACCACGGCGCCGAGCAGGTAGCGCCACGTGAGCACCGTGTAGAGCGACACGTGTTCAGCGGTCGCGAGGCTCGTGAGCGTGCTCACGGCCGCGAAGCCGAGCGCGGCGAGGAGCGTGTACGCCGTGCCCGCGCCGGCGAGGGCGGACTGCGGTTCGGTGCGATGCGAGGTCATCAGGGATCAGCCCATGTACTTGCCGAGGATCACGAGCGCCACGGAGAAATAGATGATGAGGCCCGTCACGTCGACGAGGGTCGCGACGAACGGTGCGGACGCGCTCGCCGGATCGAAGCCGAGTCGCCGCAGGACGAACGGGAGCATCGAGCCCGCGAGGGAGCCGAACATCACGATGCCGACGAGCGAGCAGAAGGTGTTGAGCGCCACCAGCATGTACGGCACGCCGTGCTGCCCGTAGTCGTAGAGGTGCAGCTTCTGCCACACGATCACGCGGACGAAACCGATCGCGCCGAGTGCGGCGCCGAGCGTGATGCCGGTGGGGAGTTCGCGCATCATCACGCGCCACCAGTCGCGCAGCTGCACTTCCTTGAGCGCCATGGCGCGCGTGACGAGCGAGGTGGCCTGCGACCCCGAGTTGCCCCCCGAGCTCATGACGAGCGGGATGAAGAGCGTGAGTACGGGGAGCTTCTGCAGCTCGCCGTCGAAGTACTGCAGGGCCGACGTGGTGAACATCTCGCTCACCATGAGGATGGAGAGCCAGCCGGCGCGCTTCTTGAGCATGCCGATGATGCTCATCTGCATGTAGGGCTCGTCGAGCGCCTCCATGCCGCCGAGTTTCTGCACGTCCTCGGTCTGCTCTTCCTGCATGGCGTCGATGACGTCGTCGACGGTCACGACGCCGAGCATCCGGTTGTCGTCGTCCACCACCGGCACGGCGACGAGGTCGTATTCCTGCGTGACGCGGGCCACTTCCTCGCGGTCGGCCGTCGGGTGCACGTGCCGCACTTCCGGCCAGGCGACGTCGGTGACGCGCGCCCCTTCGGGGGCGGCGAGCAGCTCCCGCAACGAGAGCACGCCGGTGAGCGTGCCGGTGGCGTCCACGGCGTACACCGTGTTCATCGCCTCGCGGCCGCCGGCGCGCGCCATCTCGCGCACGTTGTTGAGCGCCACTTCCACGGTATCGGAGTCGGGCACCGAGACGAACTGGGTCGTCATGAGGCCGCCGGCCGAGTCCGACTTGTACTCGAGGAGCCGTTCGGTCTCGGCGCGCATGGCCGTCGGCAGCGCCTCGACGATGTCCTCGGCGTGTTCCTCATCGATCTCGTCGAGCGTGTCGGCGCGATCGTCGGGCGTCATCCGGGCGATGAGCTGCGCCGCCTGCTCCGGGCTCATCGCCTCGAGCAGTGTGGACCGCACGTCCTCGTCGAGGTATTCGAGCACGGAGGCGGCGCGTGCGGCCGGCATCGCGGCGAGGAACTGCGGCACGGCACCGGCCGGGAGCTGTTCGGCGAGGTCGGCGAGGTCGGCCGGGTGCATGTCCTCCGTTTCGGCGGCGACGGACGATGGATCGGCCTCGAGCAGGTCGAGGATGTCGGGCGCGAGGAGCGCCGCGACGGCGCGCGAGTCGTGATGCTCTGGATGTGGCCGCATGGATCCGCCTCCCGTGGTGCCGTCGCCGGGCGTGACGCCGTCGTGGCGGCGCAGTCGCAGGCCGCCACGGTCGCGGCCCCAGTATATGGTTGCGCCCGAAGGTAACCGCGCGGCCGCAGGGCGAACACCCCTGCGCGGGCAACGTTCGCGGCACATGGCCCGACAACACGCTGCTCGACAAATCGTCGTACGGGTTCAACGGCGAGCTGAAACCCGGTCTCGGGCGGCCCCGTAGGGAAAGCAACCATTGGCGGACCCGCACGG
>CAIRBD010000686.1 GCA_903876745.1 uncultured Gemmatimonadota bacterium | reverse complement strand
GCCTGCCAGTCGTGCGCGTGCACGACGTGCGGCGCGAAGCCCGCCGCCGCGCCGCGACCGAGGTCGGCGGCGACTGTGCCCAGCGTGCCGAACCGCAGCCCGTTGTCGGGCCAGTCGGTGCCGTCGGGGCGGGTGTACGGATTGCCGGGACGATCGAACAGGTGCGGCGCATCGAGGACGAACAACTCGAGCCCGCCCGCGTGGGCGGCGAGCACACGCGCCGCGCCGCCGTGCAGCGACTCGTACGACACGGCCACGCGCGCGTCGTGCAGCGCCGCGAGCACCGCCGGATAGCCCGGCACCAGCGTCTTCACGTGCACGCCCTCGTGGCCGAGCGCGCCGGGGAGCGCGCCCACGACGTCGGCCAGCCCGCCCGTCTTCACGAGCGGGTAGACCTCCGACGCGACCGAGAGGACGGTGAGGCGCGTCACGCGTTCAGCTGGTCGATCATCGGTTGCGTGATCAGACTGATGCCGCGCGCCGTGCGCCGGAACCGCGCCGCGTCGAGCGTCGGATCCTCGCCCACCACGAGCCCCTCGGGGATGCGCACGCCCTTGTCCACGACCACGTTGCGAAGCCGCGCCCCCCGTCCGACGTCCACCTCGGGGAGGATGACGGCGTTCTCGATCTCGCCGAACGAATGTACGTGCACGCCCGTGAACAGCAGCGAACGCCGCACCGTCGCGCCCGACACGATGCAGCCGCCCGAGACGAGCGATGAGATGCCGATGCCGCGCCGCGTCACTTCGTCGAACACGAACTTCGCCGGCGGCGTGATCTCGGCATACGACCAGATCGGCCAGTCGCGATCGAAGATGTCGAGCGACGGCACCACGTCGGTGAGGTCGCGGTTCGCCTCCCAGTACGCGTCGATGGTGCCGACGTCGCGCCAGTACACGTCGGCCTCGTCGCGGTTGTGCACGCACGAGTTGGTGAAGCGGTGCGCCTGGGCCTTGGCGTGCTTCACCAGGTACGGGATGAGGTCGCGGCCGAAGTCGCGCGCCGACGTCGGATCGGCGGCGTCGCGGTTCAGCTGCTCGTGCAGGAAGTCGCGGCGGAACGCGTAGATGCCCATGCTCGCGAGCGCAAAGCCCGGGCGGTCGGGCATCTCCGGCGGCACTTCAGGCTTCTCCACGAAGTCGATGATGCGGTCGGTCGCGTCCACGTGCATGATGCCGAGCCCTTTCGCCTCAGCCACCGGCATCTCCACGCACGCCACCGTCACGTCGGCGCCCGAGTTCACATGCTGCACGAGCATCCGCTCGTAGTCCATCTTGTACACGTGGTCGCCGGCGAGCACGAGGATGTACTCCGGCGCGTAGCTGTCGATGATGTCGATGTTCTGGTACACCGCGTCGGCCGTGCCCGCGTACCACTGGTGCTCCGACACGCGCTGGCTCGCCGGCAAGATGTCGAAGCTCTCGTTGCGCTCCGGGCGCAGGAAGTTCCAGCCGCGCTGCAGGTGGCGGATGAGACTGTGCGCCTTGTACTGCGTGGCCACGGCGATGCGGCGGATGCCCGAGTTGAGCGCGTTCGACAGCGTGAAGTCGATGATCCGCGACTTGCCGCCGAAGAACACAGCCGGCTTCGCGCGGCGGTCGGTGAGCTCCATCAGCCGCGACCCGCGGCCGCCCGCGAGGACGTACGCCATCGTCGTACGCGAGATCGGTGTCGAGAAAGTGACCTTGGCCATCGTGCTCCCCGGTGCGGAAGGAGGAACCTGCGTGGATCGCTATCCCTCGTGGACGAGCCAGACCGTGCTGAGCGGCGGCAACGTGACGGCGGCGGAGCAGGGGAACCCGTGGCTCGGTGGTCCCTCGGCCTGCACGCCGCCGGCGTTCCCCGTGTTCGAGCCGCCGTAGATCGCCGCGTCCGTGTTGAGCAGTTCGCGCCAGTGCCCGCCGTGCGGCAGGCCGAGGCGGTACGTCGCGCGCGGCACGGGGGTGAAGTTGGAGATGGCCACCACCGTGCGGCCGGCGCCGTCGAAACGCGCCCACGCATATACGGAGTGCGCGGCATCGTCCACGACGATCCAGCGGAACCCGTCCGCTTCGCAGTCGCGCGCGTGCAGCGCGTGCTCCGCGCGATACCACCGGTTGCAGTCGCGCACGAGCGTCTGCACGCCCTTGTGCCATCCGGTGTCGAGCTGCCCCCATTCGAGCTGGCCGTCGAAATTCCACTCCCGTCCTTGCGCGAACTCCTGCCCCATGAAGAGCAGTTTCTTGCCGGGATACGCCCACATGAACGCGTAGTACGCGCGCAGCGCCGCGAACTGCTGCCACGCGTCGCCCGGCATGCGGTCGAGGAGCGAGCCCTTGCCGTGCACCACCTCGTCGTGCGAGAGCGGCAACACGAAGTTCTCGGTGAACGCATACATCAGGCCGAAGGTCATCTTGTCGTGATGCCACCGGCGGTGCACGGGATCCTCTGCCATGTACGTCAGCGTGTCGTGCATCCATCCCATGTTCCACTTGAAGCCGAAACCGAGGCCGCCGTTGAACGTCGGGTGCGACACGCCGGGCCACGCCGTCGACTCCTCGGCGATCGTCATCGCGCCGGGGTGCCGCGCGTAGACCGTCTCGTTCAGCCGCTTCAGGAACGCCACCGCCTCGAGGTTCTCACGCCCGCCGAGGTGGTTGGGGAGCCACTCGCCCGCCTGGCGCGAATAGTCCAGGTACAGCATCGACGCCACCGCGTCCACGCGCAGGCCGTCCACGTGGTAACGGTCGAGCCAGAACAGCGCGTTCGCGATGAGGTAGTTCACCACCTCGCGACGTCCGAAGTTGAAGATCGCGGTGTTCCAGTCCGGGTGGAATCCGAGGCGCGGATCCTCGTGTTCGTACAGCGCCGTGCCGTCGAACTGCGCGAGACCGTGCGCGTCCACGGGGAAATGCGCGGGCACCCAGTCGATGATCACGCCGATCCCGGCCGCGTGACACCGGTCCACGAACCGCGCGAACGCCACCGGGTCGCCGAATCGGGAGGTCGGCGCGAACAGGCCGATGGGCTGGTATCCCCACGACGCGTCGAGTGGATGTTCGTGCACCGGCATCAGCTCGACGTGCGTGAACCCGAACTCCACGAGATACGGCACGAGCTGCTCGGCGATCGCGTCGTAGCCCAGCCAGTTGCCGTCGACGTGCCGCCGCCACGAACCCAGATGCATCTCGTACACGGACATCGGCGCGCGCCGATGGTCGCGCGCGGCGCGCTCCGTCAACCACCCCGCGTCCGTCCACGCGAACGCGCTCGTGTCGCGCACCACCGAGCCCGTCGCCGGACGGAACTCCGCGCCGAACCCCACGGGATCGGACTTGAGCGGAAGCAACGCGCCCGCCGCGCCGACGACCTCGTACTTGTAGCACGTACCCTCGCCCGCGCCGGGAACGAAGATCTCCCACACGCCGGTGCTATGCCGCAGGCGCATCACGTGGCGCCGACCGTCCCACATGTTGAAATCCGCGACCACCGACACGCGCTGCGCGTTGGGTGCCCACACGGCGAAGTGCACGCCCCGCACCCCCTCGTGCTCGATCACGTGCGCGCCGAGACGGTCGTAGAGATTCGCGTGCGTCCCTTCGCCGATGAGCCAGTCGTCCATCGGCCCGAGCACGGGACCGAACGCATACGCGTCGTCGGACGTCCAGGTCACGCCGCCGCCGGTCGCGCGCAGACGATACGGCACGCGCTTCGTGAGCGCGCCCTCGAACAGGCCATACGGATGCGTGCAGGCAAGCGTCGCGAGCACCGCGCCCTCGGCATCCACCACCTCGAGCGACGCGGCGCCCGGGACGAAGGCGCGCACGGCGAACGTGCGCCCCACCCGGTGGATGCCGAGCACGGCGAACGGATCGCGGTGCCGTCCCTCGACGAGCGCCTGCGCGACGTCGGCGCTCAGCGTCAGCGGCGCGACCGCCTTGCGGCCGGCCTTCTTCTTTGCCGCCACAGGGGTCGCCGCCGGGCTCGCCGGCGCGGACTCAGTCTTCTTCCGGCGCGGCATCCCAGATCTCGCGGGCGTATTCCATGATCGCGCGGTCCGACGAGAACCAGCCCATGCGCGCGGTGTTCAGCACCGACTGACGCCACCACGCCGCCGGGTCGCGCCACCGCATGGCGATGTCGCGCTGCGTGTGGCGGTACGCCTCGAAGTCGGCACAGACCATGAAATGGTCGTGGTGCCGCAGGGCGTCCACGAGCCCGCGATAGCGCCCGCGGTCGTCGGGGGAGAACACGCCGGTCTCGAGATGGGCGAGCACTTCGGCGAGCACGGGCGACGCCTCGATCGCCGCCGTCGCGTCGATCCCCGCGGCGCGGCGCGCTTCCACTTCGTGCGCCAACAGCCCGAAGATGAAGATGTTGTCGGCGCCCACGTGTTCGCGGATCTCGATGTTCGCGCCGTCGAGCGTGCCCACGGTGAGCGCGCCGTTGAGCGCGAACTTCATGTTGCCGGTGCCCGACGCCTCCATCCCCGCCGTCGAGATCTGCTCCGAGAGATCGGCCGCCGGAATGATCATCTCGGCGAGGCTCACGTTGTAGTTGGGGAGGAACACCACCTTGAGGCGGTCACGCACGAGCGGGTCGCGGTTCACGATGCGCGCCACGTCGTTGGCGAGCTTGATGATGAGCTTGGCTTGCTGATACCCCGCCGCCGCCTTGCCGGCGAAGATCTTCACCCGCGGCACCCAGTCCTCGGTGGGGCGCGCCCGCATCGAGTTGTACAGCGCGATCGTCTCGAGCAGGTTCAGCAGCTGCCGCTTGTACTCGTGGATGCGCTTGATCTGCACGTCGAAGATCGAATCGGGATTCAGCGGCAGCGACAGCTGCTCGGCCACGAGCCGGCCGAGCGCCACCTTGTTGGCGCGGCGGATCAGCGCGAAGCGCTCGCGGAACTCTGCGTCGTCGGCGAACGGCTCGAGGTCCTTCAGCCGTGTCGCGTCGTCGAGTACCTCGGGGCCGATGGCTTCCACGATGAGTTCGGTGAGCCGCGGATTCGCCTCGTACAGCCACCGCCGGAACGTGATGCCGTTCGTCTTGTTCACGACGCGCGTGGGATACAGCTCGGAGAAGTCCTTGAACACCGACTGCTTCATCAGGTCGGTGTGCAGCGCGGACACGCCGTTCACGTGGTGCGAGCCGAGGAAGGCGAGGTTCCCCATGCGCACGTGACGCCCGCCGTTCTCCTCGATCAGCGAGACGGCGGCGAGCTGCCGCACGTCGTCGTGTCCGCGCGCGCGCAGTTCGTCGAGGTGCTGCGCGTTGATCAGGTAGATGAGCTGCATGTGCCGCGGGAGCAGCCCCTCCATCAGCGCCACCGACCACTTCTCGAGCGCTTCGGGGAGCAGCGTGTGGTTCGTGTAGCTGAACACCGACCGCGCGATGTCCCACGCGAGGTCCCACGGCATGCCGTGCACATCCACGAGCAGCCGCATGAGCTCGGGAATGGCGATGGCCGGATGCGTGTCGTTCAGCTGGATGGCCACGTGGTCGGGCAGCGACAGCAGGTCGCCGTGCTGCTTCTTGTGGCGGCGCAGCAGGTCCTGCAGCGACGCCGACGCGAAGAAGATCTCCTGCCGCAGGCGCAGCTCGTGCCCGGCCGGCGTCGCGTCGCTCGGATACAGCACGCGCGAGATCGCCTCGAGGCGCACGCGGTCGGCGAGCGCGCCCACGTGATCGCCCGCGTTGAAATCGTCCAGCGAGAGCGGGTCGGCCGCGCGCGCCGACCAGAGGCGCAGCGTGTTCACGTGCGTGCCGCGCCAGCCGGTGATCGGCGTGTCGTACGCCACCGCCGTCACTTCCTCGGCGGGTTTCCATACCGAGCGCGACGTGCCGTCGGCGTGCTGCACGAGATCCACCGTGCCGCCGAATCCCACCTGATACGACACCTCTGGCCGCTCGAACTCCCACGGGTTGCCCGCGGAAAGCCACTCCTCGGGCAGCTCGAGCTGCCAGCCGTCCTTGATCGCCTGCCGGAAGATGCCGTGGTCGTAGCGGATGCCGTAGCCGTACGCCGGGATCTTGAGCGTGCTCATGCTCTCGAGGAAACACGCCGCCAGGCGGCCGAGGCCGCCGTTGCCCAGCCCCGGGTCGGGCTCGAGCTTGCGCAGCTTGTCGAGGTCCACGCCCAGGTCGGCGAGCGCCGCGCGCGCCGTCTCGAGCAGCCCCAGGTTCGACAGCGCATCCACCAGCTGCCGACCGATCAGGAACTCGAACGAGAAGTAGTAGACCCGTTTGTGCCCCTCGCGGTAGGTGCGCCGCGTGGAGTCCATCCAGTGGCCGACGATATGGTCGCGCGTCGCGAGGGCCGTCGCAACAAGCCAGTCGCGCTCGTACGCGTGCGGGGCGTCCTTGCCCACGAAATAGAAGAGCTTCTCGACGACCGTCGCGCGAAAGGCGGCGACGTCATCGGCGCTCGGCGCCGGGTGGATCGGAGTAGGTCGGGTGTCCATGGGGGCTGTTCGCTCTATAGATACGATTCGCCCCGTAAGTTAGTGCGCGGACGCGTGTTCGGCGCCTGCCCGTTTCACTGGACCGCGAGCCCCCCCTCCGCCGGCGTCGCCCCCTGGGCGGCCCCTGCGCCCGTGCGGAGATACCCGGCCAACTCGTTCAGCACGAACGGCTTGCGCAGGAAGCCGATCGCGCCGTCGGCGAGGAGGGACCGGGCCGTCTCGTCCATCTCGTAGCCGCTGCACAGCAGCACCCTGAGTTCGCCCCGATGAAGCTTCTTGAGCTCGTAGAATGCCTCGGCCCCGCCCATGACCGGCATGCCGAGGTCGAGCACCACCGCTGCGATCGGCCCGGGGTGCGACGCCGCGAGCTCCACGGCTTCCCGGCCGTCGCGTGCCGTGAGCACACGATAGCCGAGCGCGTCGAGCATGCGGGAACCCGTCGTGAGCACCCACGCCTCGTCGTCCACGAGGAGGACCGTCTCCCGCGCCGGCGGCACCGGCCGCGAGCCCGCGTCGCGATCCTGGGCAAGGATACGCGGGAAGCTGATGGCGAACCGCGTGCCCTCTCCCTCGGAACTGAAGACGTCGATCTGCCCGCCGTGGTTCTTCACGATACCGTACACCGCCGCGAGCCCGAGCCCGCGCCCGATGAACTTGGTGCTGAAGAACGGCTCGAAGATGTGCTGCTGCGTCTCCGGGGACATGCCGCTTCCCGTGTCCTCCACGATCAGTCGCACCCAGCCGCCCGTCGGCGCCGCCGCATCGGAGACGACATCAGTGGACACGCGCACCGTGCCCTTCCCCCCGATCGACTCGACCGCGTTCAGGAACAGGTTCATCACCACCATCCCGAGTTGCGTCGGGTCGGCCTTGATGATCATCGGCTCGTCGGGGAGCGCCTCCTCGATGCGGACCCTCGGCGGTGCCGTCCGGCGCTGTACCCGCAACGCGCCGCGGATGGCGGCGTTGAGGTCCATGTCCTTGGGGTTCACCTTGCCGCCGCGCGCGAAGGCGACCATCTGGTGGGCGAGTTCGCCGGCACGCCGCGCCGCCGCAACGATCTCCTCGAGCATGGCGCACGTCTCCTCCGCGCTCACGTCCCGGGAGAGCAGCACGTCGGCGTTGCCGAGGATTGGCACCATCAGGTTGTTGAAATCGTGCGCGATGCCGCCCGCCATCGTGCCGATGGCGTCCATGCGCTGCGACTGGTGGAAACTCTCTTCGAGCCGCTTGAACTCGGTGATGTCGCGCGAGATGCCGAACAGCCCCGTCACGTTCCCCGCGTGGTCGCGCAACGGACCCTTGGTCGCGAGGAAGACGCGCCGGTCGCCGTTCTCGAATACCACGCCCTCCTCGAGCGTCACCACCTCGCCGCCCGCGATGATGCGACGGTCCGATGCCAGAAGGGACTGCGCCGTCTCGCTCGTGAACAGGCACGCATCCGTATGACCCAGGATCTGCTCGGCCGGCAGCCGACCGAACTTGCTCCCCGCCTTGTTGATGACGAGATAGCGGCCCTCGAGATCCTTGATGAAGATGGAGTCGGTGGTGCTCTCGATGAGCGTCGTGAACAGCGCGTTCGCCTGGCGCGCTTCAGCTTCCGCGAGCCGCCGCTCGGCGATCTCGCGCGCCAGCGCGTTGTGCGCCTCGGTGAGCGCGCGCGTCCGTTCGCGCACGCGCTGCTCGAGGTCGTCCTCGCGGCGCTTGCGGTCGGTCACGTCCTGGAAGATCGCCACGGCCCCCGCGTACTTGCCGCTGATGTCCGTGATGCGGCCGCCGCTGAGCTGCACGTCCACCCGGTTGCCCCGCGGATAGATCGTCTCCTCGATGCCGGCGAGCGCGATGCCATCCGCCAGGCACGCGCCGAGCGGACATCCCTCGGCGTCGCCGCAGCCCATCAGATCGCGACAGGCGCGCCCCGTGGCAGCGCCCTCGCCGAGCCCGACGAGCGCCTCGAGCGCGCCGTTCGCCTCCACCACACGCATCTCACGATTCGTGACGAGCGCCGGATCGGCCATCGACCGGAACACGAGCTGATATTTGTTCTTCTCGTTCGTGAGCGACCGGTTCTTCTCCTGCAGCTCGTGCACGAGGTCGTTCTCGTTGTGTCGCACCCACTCCGAGCAGAACCCAAGTTCGAACTTGTCGAAGAAGTGCGTGGTGATGTCGACCGCCCGGCGGCGCTCGTCGTCGGGCTGCGGAACGCCCCGCGCGAACGCGATGAACACATCGCGGATGACCTTCGATAGTCCGAGGAACATGTCGAACGTGACGCCGCGTGCGCGATGCAGCTGCGCTTCCACGATGCCGAACGACGCGGCGGGATTGTCGGCGTAGTGCTCGTCCACGTGGAACGACTCGGGCGCGTCGTGCGTCTCGAGGTAGGCGACCAGTGAACGCAACGGCGCGCGCACGGTCATGCGCCAGTCGTCTTCCTTGGTGCTCGTGTAGCGGGTGTATTCCGCAGCGATCGAGAGCTCCATGAGGTGCCGGAGGAGCTCGTCTTCGCCCGTCGTGAGGGCGTCGATATACGCGTTCAATCGTTGCATCGTGCGCTCCGTGCGTCTGGCGGCGTCGCCTTCGGTCACTCCCCGCAGTTTACGCTGCGTCGCGAGGAAGACATCGATCGTACAGAAAATGGACGCGTGGCGCCTGTCCGTTTCCTGGACACTTACTTTTGCAACGCCGGGTCGTCGCTCTCATAGGAATATCGACAGGAGCCGGTCCGCCCGCCGGCGAAGGCCTACCCGAAGGAGTCCCCCCAACAGTGACCGCAGCCCCCGCCACGCGCGTCGTGCTCGTCGTCGATGACGACGCGCAGGTCCGGTCGTTGCTGGTGCGGTGGGCGCATACGACGGGGATGCACGCGATCGTCGCGGACGGCGGCGAAGACGCCCTCCTCGCGTTCGCCGACCACCCGGAGATCGACGCCGTGATCACCGACGTCGCGATGCCCGGCCTCGATGGTCCAACGCTCGCGACGCGACTGCGTGCCATGCGCCCCTCGCTTCCCCTCGTTTTCATCTCGGGGTTCACCGGCCTCACCGAAAACCCCGACGTTCAACTCCGCCCGCGCGCGACCTTCGTCGCGAAGCCGTTCAGCCTGCAGGCCCTGAGCGCGGCGCTCGCCGCGGTGCTGGTCGAGACCGCGTAGGGTCACCGACCCGACGGTTGCTTCGCTAACCGCTGGGCGAACGCGTTCGGGACACCCGGCGTAGCTTCCGGTACACACGGTCGGCGCAAGATTTGCCGGATGTTCCGGTCGCTCGGTGCGTGTGCGCCGCCTACGAAGGCGTGTCGGCTCGCGCCGGCGCAACGGGACGAAGCCGTGACGTTGTCCAAGCCCAGATCGGCCCTGCTGTTCCTCGTCCTCACGGCGCTTGGCTTCGCTGGGAACCTGTTCGGGTTCCCGGTCTTCTTCAGCATCGAGTTCCTCTTCGGCAG
>CAIRBD010000685.1 GCA_903876745.1 uncultured Gemmatimonadota bacterium | reverse complement strand
GAGGAAGGGCAGACCACGGCCGAGATGGGCTGGGGCACGCACGAAAAAGAGCTCCCCGAGATGGCGTTCAAGCACAAGGACGGCCCCAAGAACCAGATCTGCCTCGCGCGGATGGGGATGGACGTGTGGGTGCGCACCTGGGTGCCGAACTACACGGTGCGCGGCATGGTGGTGCGCCACGGTGAGGCGTTCACCATCTCCGACCACCTCACGGTGTGGGAGAAGGGAAAACCCCTGTACCGCCCGACGGTGCACTACGCCTACTGCCCGAGCGACGCGGCGATCGCCTCGCTCAACGAGATGCGCGGCTACAACGGCAAGCTGAACGACGACCAGCGCATCATGAACGACGAGATCACGAGCGGCGCCGACATCCTCGGCTCGCTCCTCATGGGGCACCCGTACCAGTCGTGGTGGACGGGCAGCGACCTGAGCATCGAAGAGTCGCGCCGCCTCGTGCCGCACCAGAACGCGACGACGATGCAGGTCGCGATCTCGGTGATCGCCGCGACGTGCTGGATGATCGAGAACCCCGACGAGGGCGTGGTCGTCCCCGACGACCTGCCGCACGAGTACGTGCTCGGCATCGCGCGCCCGTACCTCGGCAAGAACATCTCCACGCCGAGCGACTGGACGCCGACCAAGGACTACAAGAGCCCGTTCCCGGGATACGCAAAACCGGATTTCGACCTGCGCGACCCCTGGCAGTTCAAGAACTTCCTGGTCAAGGACGGCGAATGATCACGAAGGCCCGGCTGAAGTCCCTGGCCGAGAAGCACGGCACGCCGCTGTTCATCGTGGACCACGACGAACTGCGCAAGAACTTTCGGGCGTTCCGGAAGTACCTCCCGCGCGTCCAGCCCTATTTCGCCGTGAAGGCGGGGGCGGACGCGGCGATCGTGCGCACGCTCTTCAACGAAGGCGCGAGCTTCGACGTGGCGTCGATGCCCGAGTTCGCGCTCGTGTACGAGAACATCAAGCACCTGAAGAAGAAGGAACGACAGGCGTGGATCTGGGACCGCATCATCTATGCGAACCCCATCAAGCCGGTCGAGACGCTGCGCGAACTCGACCAGTACAAGCCGCTCGTGACCTTCGACAACCTCGAGGAGATCGAGAAGATCAAGCAGCACGCGCCGCACGCGGGGCTCTGCCTGCGCATCAAAGTGGCGAACACCGGCGCGATGGTGGAGCTGAGCTCGAAGTTCGGCGCGATGCCGGGTGAGGCGGTGGACCTCATCCTCGAGGCCGACCGGCGCGGGCTGACCGTGGAAGGGATCAGCTTTCACGTGGGGAGCCAGACGACGAACTTCGAGAACTACGTGCAGGCGCTCAATCTCACGGCGAACATCTTCGCCGAAGCGAAGGACCGCGGCTACACGAAGATGAACCTCGTGGACATCGGCGGCGGCTTCCCCGCCCCGTATGACTCCTCGGTGCGTCCCTTCCGCGAACTTGCCCGCATCATCAACTCCGAGATCAAGCGGCTCTTCCCGAAGCACATCGAGATCCTCGCCGAGCCGGGGCGGTTCTTCGTGGCGACGGCGGGCTACGCCGTGTCGAAGATCATCGGCAAGGCCGTGCGTGACGGCAAGGCGTCGTACTACATCAACGACGGCGTGTACCACACGTACTCGGGGCAGCTGTTCGACCACTGCAAGTACACGATCAAGTCGTTCAAGCGCGGCAAGACGAGTCTCTCCGCCGTGTTCGGGCCGACGTGCGACGCGCTGGACGTGATCTCGATGGCCGATCCGCTGCCGAATCTCGAGCGGGACGATTTCGTGTACAGCGATAACATCGGGGCGTACAGCCGGGCGAGCACGACGCACTTCAACGGCTTCGAGCCGGCGACGGTGGTGCACGTGAACGAGTAGGCCGCACGCTCATCGACGAGGAAGAGGCCGCACGTGATCGCTCACGTGCGGCCTCTTTCCAT
>CAIRBD010000684.1 GCA_903876745.1 uncultured Gemmatimonadota bacterium | reverse complement strand
GCGGCGGCGACGGCGCGGGCCAGTGTCGTCTTGCCCACCTGTCGCGGCCCGAGCAGGGCGACGACGGGCGCCTGGCGCAGCAGACGCCGCACCTCGCGCTCCGCGCCCGTGCGGGCCAGGTCGCTAGTCATATTGAAATATCAGCGACTGCCGCCGAGATTTCAAGGTGTGCCAGCCGGTCGCGGTTTGATGGGCCACGGCGTCTTCTCCGGGCACGTCGGCAGGTTCAATCGCGTCATGAGAGCGATGAAGGCGGGGTCGCTCTTCAGCGGCTCGTAATAGACGTCGCAGCCCGGCGGGATCATGGCGAAGTTCCCCACGCCACCCTCCTGCGTGAGGTTGCGCTCCAACGCGCCGATCGCCTTCAGGTGGTCGCCGAGCACGGCGAAGAAAACCGCGCTGTCGGCCGCGACCACCGGAGGCCCCGCGCTCGGGCCGTGCTCGATGATCGCCCGAACACGATCGAACTCGGTCCACTTCCCGGCGGCCGCGTAGATGAACGCGACCACGCCATAGTTGCCGCGCCCGGGATTCAGGCGCTGCGAGAACATCAGGTCGGCGACGGCCACGGCGCTGTCGATCGCACCGCCGTAGAGATAGACGGTCGGCGACCGGTTGAAGCGGCGCACGTAGCTCGGGTCGAACTCGACCGCGCGGCGCAGCACTCGATACGCTTCGTCGTAGCGCCGGAGCGCGTGCAGGGCGCTCGTCTCCGTGTTCACCGTCGTCGCCGATCCCGGATCGAGCGCCTCGGCCTCGCGGATCTCCTTGAGCGCCTCCTCGAAGCGCCCACGCGTCAGAATGGTGATCGCGTTCCAGTGCCGCACGAGCGCGTTGTTCGGCTCGAGGCGCATCGCGGTCGCCCGCTCCGCGTCGGCCGTCGCCGCGTCGAACTGGCGCAGCCGGACCAGCCCGAGCGCGACATGCGCGTCGGCGATCGTGGAGTCGAGCGCGATGGCCTGCCGGGCCGCCTTCTCCGCCTTCGCAAACGACGGGGCGACTGGTACGCGCGCGTCGTAGTTCGGATGGATCGCGTACGCCGTCGCGAGCGTCGCGAAGGCGCGCGCGAACTTCGGATCGGCGGCAGTCGCCTGCTCCAGCAACTCTACCGCCTTGTTCAGTTCCGCGGCGCCACGCTTCGCGAAGAGATAGCTGCCGCGCAGGTAGAGATCGTAGGCCTGCGCATTGTCCGTACCGCGGCTCTGTACCGCCGCCACGGCCGGCCCCGCACCCTTCAGCGTGGGCGCGATCGCCGCGACCACCGCCCGCGTGACGCTGTCCTGCACCTGGAACACATCGCCCGACGCACTCTCGTAGCTGCTCTCCCACATCGACTTGCCGTCGGCGGTGCTCGTGAGCTGCACCGTGATGCGCAGCCGGTTCCCTGCACGGCGCACTGTGCCCTCGACGATCCCCGCGACCGACAGCGCCTTGCCGATGTCCGTCGCCGGCACCGACTTCCCCTTGTACGCGAACGACGAACTTCGCCCCGCGAGTCGCAGTCCCGGCAGTTTCGACAGCGCGTGCGCCAACTCGTCGGTCATCCCGTCGCTGAAATACTCGTCCTTCGCATCGCCGCCCGTGTTCACGAACGGCAGAACGGCCACCGTCCCGATGGTCGCCGCCCCCGCACCCGACGTCGTCCCGCCCGCCGCGACTGGCGCGTCGGGAGCCCGCGTCCGCATCCACGCGAACACGGTCAGCGCCAGCGCCGCCACGACGATCACGATCACCAACGGCAGCCGCGACGTCGCATGCGCCTCCGCTGTCGCCGACGGAATGGGCTTGGGCTCGCGCGGCCGCTTGGGCTTGGGCGGCAGCTTGGGGCGTTTCGCGATCGCCTCGGCCGCCTCGGCGGCACGCGTCTCGGCCGTCGTCATCGGCGTCGACACCCGCTGCCCCTCGGCGAGATCGGCGAGCAACGCCGTCATCGTCTGCGGCCGCGCATCCGGCGACTTCTCGAGACACTTCATCACGAGCTCACTCACCGCGTCGGGCACGCCCCACGCGTTGTCGGCGAGCGGTTCCGGCACTTCGGTCAGATGCGCGGTGACGAGCGTTGCAGGCGTCGTGTGCTCGGCGAACGGGTGCGCGCCGGCGAGCAGCTCATACGCCACCACGCCCCACGCATAGATGTCGGCGCGATGGTCGGTGTTCGTGTCCCCCACCGCCTGCTCCGGCGCCATGTACGCCGGCGTGCCGATCGAACTCCCCGCCGAGGTGAGCGTCCCGCCCGGCGCCACGGTCTTCGACGCCGAGAGCGCCTTGGCGATGCCGAAGTCGGTGACGACCGCCGTCCCCGACGACAGCAGCACGTTCTCCGGCTTGATGTCGCGGTGCACGATGCCGCGTTCGTGCGCGTACGCCAGCGCCTGCGCGATGTTGCGCAGGATGCCGAGCGCCTCGCTGGCGTGCATCGCGCCGTGCGCGAGTCGCGCCCGCACCGACTCGCCGGCCACGAACGGCATCGTGTACCAGGGGAGCCCGGCGTCCGTCTGCCCGGCGGCGAGCACCGGCACGATGTGCGGTTCCTGCAGCGCGGCGGCGAGCTTGATCTCGCGCGTGAACCGCTCGGCGCTCAGCCCGGCCGCGAGTTCGGGGAGCAGCACCTTGATGACGACCTCACGGCCGAGCGCTTCGTCGCGCGCCACGAACACGCGCGACATCCCGCCGCCGCCGAGCTCGCGGTCGATGGTGTAGGCGGTGCCGAGGGAGCGCTGCAGCGCGGCGCGGAGTTCGGAGGTCAGCGGAGGGTCCCGGACGTGGACATCATGGGGTGACGGATGATAGCGCGCATCCGGTCACTTCGCCCCGCGCGCGTTCACCAGCGCGTGCAGCTCGGCGCGCCAGTTGTGGACGACGATCGGCGGCGAACCGCCGTTCACCGGCTTCATGAGCACCAGATGCTCGCCGTCGGGCATCACGTCGAACCCCGCGTGCCCGGTGACGAGCGAGGCGTCGGTCTCGAACAGTTCCTTGCGGTCCGTCACGGTCAGGGCGCCGTTCGCGCCGGGCGCCACCGAGGCCATGTAGATCTTTTGACCGCGCGTGTAGAAGATGCGCCGGCCGTCACGCGACCAGAGCGGCGTGTCGCCGCCGCCGTCGGAGATCTGCGTCCGCGCGCCGTTGGGATCGCGCGTCTGCAGCACGAACACCTCGCGCGTGTCGCCGACCCTCGCGTTGTGCGCCATCCAGCGTCCGTCCGCCGAGAAGCGCATCGCGGATTCCGAGATCGTGCTCTCGTGGAACGGCGCGGTCGCCGTGTCACCCGTCATGCCGCGCACCCAGAGTCTGGCGTTGTTCACCGTGCCCGTGCGGATGAAGAGGGACTTGCCGTCAGGCGTCATCACGCCCTCCCACACATCGCCTTCGGGGCGCTGCACGAGCAACTCCGCGGCGCCGCCGCCGTCCACCCGCTGCCACCAGAGGGCGAATCCCGCGCCGCTGACAGGGCCGGCCGTGCTGGTGCGGAAGACCACACGGGAGCCGTCGGCGCTCCACTCGGGGCGGTCGCCGCCGTTCGCGGTGAGCTTGGACTGTGTCTTCGAGGTGAAGTCGTACGTGTAGATGTCGCTCGCCCCCGCCGTCGAGATGGAGAGCGCGATCTTCTTGCCGTCGGGTGAGAGCCGCACGCCGGTGTAGTCTTTCGCGTCCTTCAGCAGCGGCTGTATGGCGCCGTGCAGGTCGGCCACCACCACTTGCGACTGCACGTTGCCGGGTTGATACATCAACGTGCCCGACGCGGAGAGCGCGATCTGCGCGCCACTCGGCCCCACCGCGACGTGGTCGATCACCGTGATGGGCGCCCCGCCGCGCACCGTCGCGGACCCCGCGTCGAAGGGCACGGCCTGCACCGTGCCCTGCGGCGTCACGAACAGGAGATAGCCGTCGAGCACGCCGACGACCATCACGCCATTCAGACCGAG
>CAIRBD010000683.1 GCA_903876745.1 uncultured Gemmatimonadota bacterium | reverse complement strand
TCCCCCCTCCCCCTCACACAACAGCGTCAATCGCAATAACCCCCACATCCTGCGCCCCATGCCCCGCCGCGATCAGCACATCCATTCGCGCCGCGATCCCCGGCAACGCCGCCAGTGGCAGCGCCCCAGCCGTCTCCATCATCAGCCGGATGTCCTTGCGCGCCATCGTCAACTCGAAGTTCGGCGTGAACACCCCCGCCGCCATGCTCTTGCCGCGCCCCGACATGATCGCCGCGGGATTGAACATCTCCATCACCTTCATCGCCTCGTCCGGCGTGCAGCCGGCGGCCTTGGCGACGGTGAAGACGTCGGCCACGAGCGCCCCCATCCCGACGATGAACGCGTTGCCGAGCAGCTTGTACACGGCCGCGAGGTCGAGCCGTTCGCCGAGGTACTCGAGCTTGCCCGTCATCCGCGTGAGATCACCTTGCACGCGGTCGAACAGCGCCTGCGGCCCGCTGACGAGCATCGACCCCATCGCGCCGCGCGCCGCCGGCGGCCCCATGAACACGGGGCAGTGCAGGTACTTCACGCCTTCGGCGGCGAATCGTGCGGCACGCGCGGCGGTGAGCGCGGGCTGCGTGGTCGTGTGGTCGCAGATGATCGTGTCGGCACCCAGACCGGCGCGCGCGGCGGCGATCACTTCTTCCACCGCGGCATCGTCACGGAGGATGAGGTGCACGTGATCCACGCCGCGCACGGCGTCGGCGGGCGAGGCCGCGACCCTCACGCCGAACGTCTCGAGCGCGCGCGCCTTGCTGGTCGAACGGTTCCATGCGGTGACGGTCCAGCCGCGCGTGGCGGCGGCTTCGGCGAAGCCCGAGCCGAGGAGGCCGGTGCCGAGGATGGCGATGTGGGTCATGTGGCGGTGCCTTGCGAAAGGATCGGTTCGAGCAGCAGCCACGTCTGTGGGCCACCGCGGAACTCGCTCATGGATTCCAACATGGCGCCCGGCATGAGGCGCCGCCACGTCGGCAGCAACTCGGCGGGCCAGTCGGCCGCGCTGCGGGGCGAACTCTCCACCGCGGTGATTCGGTGCGAGTCACCGAACCGGTCGTACATCGCCTGATTGCAGCCGGGAACGAACAGGTCGTGCGTCTCAACGAGGATGGTCGTGGTGCGCAGTGCCGGCACGGCGACCGGGTCGAGCAACTCCATCTCCGCACCTTCGACATCGATCATGATGAACGTGCCGGCAGCGTCCGGCGCCGAGGCGCCCTCTCGCTCGTCGAGCGCCGCGTGCAGCGTCTGCGCCGTGCACGTGCCCCGAACATCCACGCGGTCGCTGACCCCGTTGTCGCGCACGAAGTCGTGGATCACGCGCCGCGCCGACTCCTCCATCTCGAACACGATGACGGTGGCGCCCGGGCAGCGCAGCGCGATGCCGGCCGCATAAAAGCCGTTCCCGCCGCCGATGTTCACGATGTGCCGCGGGTGCGTTGCGATCACCGCCTCGAGCCACGGGTGTACCTCGCGCTCGTAGCACCCGAGGAGCATCGGCGGGAAGAACTTCCGGTTCATGCGGAGCCCGGCGAACGGCCCCTGCACCGTGAGTCCGCCCGTGGCGCGCCAGAGCGCGCCGGCGAAGGCGCTCCAGAGCGGCCGTTTGAGCCAGCGCACTCGGTCGCGCAGGGAACGCGGCAACGTTCCATACAATCGCTTCAACGGGCCACGTGTGCTCGGCTCTGTCACAGCTCGCTCCTGTTGGGAGTCGCGATCTTGGCGCCGGGCCGCACCAGCAGCGGCGCCAGCCATCGCCCCGTGTGTGAAGCACCAACGGCCGCCACCTGCTCCGGCGTTCCCATCGCCACCAGCTGCCCGCCGCCGTCGCCGCCGTCGGGACCAAGGTCGATGAGCCAGTCGGCGCACTTGATCACATCCAGGTTGTGCTCGATCAGCACCAGCGTGTGCCCCGCGTCCACGAGGCGATCGAGCACCGTCATCAACCGGCGGATGTCCTCGAGGTGCAGCCCCGTCGTCGGTTCGTCCAGCACGTAGAGTTTGCGCCCACCCTTCTTCCCCGCGAAGATCAGCTCGCGCGCGATCTTCAGCCGCTGCGCCTCGCCACCGCTGAGCGTCGTGGCGGGCTGGCCGAGCCGCAGGTATCCCAGCCCCACCTGCTGCACCTGCCAGAGTGCCTGGCCGAGTTTCTCCTCGTGCGGAAAGGCGCGGATCGCCGCGTCCACCGTGAGTTCGAGCACATCCACGATGCTCCGGCCGCCCACCTTCACGTCCAACACCTCGGGCTTGAACCGCTTGCCCTCGCAGTCCTCGCACGGCACGAACACGTCGGCCATGAACACCATCTCCACCTCGAGATAGCCCGCGCCCTCGCATTTCTCGCAGCGGCCGCCCGTCACATTGAAGCTGAAGGTGCTCGCCGTGAACTTCTTCTGCCGCGCGAGCGGCGCGTCGGCGAAGAGCGCGCGGATGACGTCGAACGCCTTGATGTACGTGACCGGGTTCGAGCGCGGCGAGCGGCCGATGGGCTCCTGGTCGATGAGCACGACGTCGCTGAACGACTCGTAGCCGTCGATGTCGGTGAACTCGCCCACCTTCTCGCCCAGATGCTGCTTGGCCGAGTGCTCGCCCGTGATGCGCTGCTCGAGCGCGCGGTACAGCACGTCGTGCACGAGCGTGCTCTTGCCGCTCCCGCTCACCCCGGTCACCACGGTCATGGCGCCGAGCGGGATCTTGATGTCCACGCCGCGCAGATTGTGTTCGCGCGCGCCGATGAGCGTGAGCCAGCGCGGTCCCGCCGTGCGCCGCCTGGCGGGGAGCGGGATCACCTTCGCCCCCGTGAGATACTGGCCGGTGAGCGGACTCTCCGCCGCGCGCGCGATCGGCCCGCTGAACACCACGTGCCCGCCCTTCTCGCCGCTCTCGGGGCCGAGTTCCACCATCCAGTCGGCCATGCGCATGGCTTCGAGGTCGTGCTCCACGACGATCACCGTGTTGCCGCCGTCGCGCAGGCGCACCAGCAGCGCGAGCAGGCGGTCCATGTCGCGCGGGTGCAGCCCGATGCTGGGCTCGTCCAGTACGTAGAGCGTGTCCACCAACGACGAACCGAGGGAGTTGGCCAGCCCGATGCGCTGCGCCTCGCCGCCGCTCAGCGTGCGGGTGGCGCGGTCGAGCGAGAGATAGGTGAGCCCCACGTCGCACAGGAACCGCATGCGTCCGCGCGCCTCGCGCAGGATGTGCGCCGCGATCGCCGTCTCGCTCTCGCTCAGCTGCAGCGTGTCGAGCCACGCCCGCAGGAGGTCCACCGGCATCGCGCTCGCTTCGGCGATCGTGCGCCCCGCGACCTTCACGCTCAGCGCGTCGGCCTGGAGCTTCGTGCCGTGGCAGGCGCTGCAGCTCCGCGCGGTCTGGTACTGCCGCAGGAACACGCGGATGTACTGCTTGTACTTCTTGGGCTCGAGCGACTCGAGATGCTTGACGATGCCAAGGAATCCCTTCGCCTTGCCGTGCAGCAACTTGTCGTGCTGCGCCGGGGTGAGGTCGCGCCACGGCGCGTCGAGGGGGATCCCTTCCTTGCGGCAGAACTCCGCGAGCGCGCGCCGCTTGTTGTCGTAGCGCGGCATCGTCCACGGGTCGATCGCGCCGCCGAGCAGCGTGCGGTCGGGGTAGGGGACGATCAGCGCGAGGTCGTACTCGAGCGTGGCGCCGAAACCGTTGCAGGTGGGGCAGGCGCCGCGCGGATTGTTGAACGAGAACAGCTGCGGCGAGGGCGACGGGGCCGTGTGCCCGTCAACGGGGCACCTGAACGCCGTCGTAAAGACAAAGGCCGGTGCCGGTTCACCGCTAACGGTTAACGGTTTGCCGTCAACGTCAGTAGCAGTCGCCTCACCGTCCGCTTCCACAAAAGCCG
Organism: uncultured Gemmatimonadota bacterium; assembly: GCA_903876745.1. Taxonomy (GTDB): domain Bacteria; phylum Gemmatimonadota; class Gemmatimonadetes; order Gemmatimonadales; family Gemmatimonadaceae; genus Fen-1231. The sequence goes on along the minus strand of CAIRBD010000683.1, from coordinate 1,747 downwards.
TCTCAAACGCGTCCGTGATTCGGGTGCGATCAGCCACCGACACCGCCACGCGATCAGCGACGACCAGCAGATCCCGAACCTTCGCCAGATTCGTCTTCGGCGGCAGCTCGTCCAGGTGCAGCACCTCCCCCTTCGCGATCACCCGCACGAACCCCTTCGCCCGCAGGTTCTCGATGATCTGCGCGTGCGTCACCTTGCTGCTCGCGCGCAGCGGGAACGCGATCATCACGCGCGTCCCCTCGGCCAGCGTGAGGACGCGGTCGGCGGCGGACTGCGCCGTATCCGGCTTCAGTTCGCGGCCGCACACGGGGCAGAGTGTGTGCCCCACCCGCGCCCAGAGGAGCCGCAGATAGTCGTAGATCTCGGTCGCCGTCCCCACCGTGCTGCGCGAGGTGCGCGTGGGGTTCTTCTGTTCGATCGCCACCGCCGGCGAGAGCCCGTCGATGAAATCGACATCGGGCTTCTTCATCCGCTCGAGGAACTGCCGCGCGTACGCCGACAGCGACTCCACGTACCGCCGCTGCCCCTCGGCGTAGATGGTGTCGAACGCGAGTGACGACTTGCCCGAGCCCGACGGACCGGTGATGACCGTGACCGCGCGCCGGGGGATGTCGAGGTCGATCCCCTTGAGGTTGTGCTGTCTGGCGCCGCGGATGACGATGCGATCTTTCACACGGTGAAAGCTAGCGGGGGCGCCCGATTGTTTCCTCGTGCCGCGCCGCGGGGGCCGTGATTACCATTCGTCTGTGACCGCGCCCGCCGCACCGAACGAAGAGGAGGCCCTCGGCAAGGCCTTCGACGCCCGCCTCACCCGGCGGCTCGTGCGGTACGTGCGCCCCTACCTCGCGCTCATGCTCAGCGCGATCGCCCTCCTCATGGTGGCCGGCGGGCTGCAACTCGCCCAGCCGCTGCTCACCCGCCACGTCATCGACGTGGCCGTGCCGGCGGGCGACATCGGCGCGCTGCGACGCGACGCACTGCTCTTCCTGATCGTGCTCGTGGCGCAGTTCGCCATCGAGTACGGGCAGACGATGTGCACCAACGTGCTCGGACAGCGCGTGATGCACGATCTGCGGCGCGAGGTGTTCGCGCACCTGCAGCGGCTCCCCATCGCGTTCTACGATCGTAATCCCCTGGGGCGGCTCGTCACGCGCGTCACGTCCGACGTGGAAGCGCTCAACGAGCTGTTCACGTCGGGGGTCGTGGCCGGCCTGGGCGACCTGTTCGCGCTCGCCGCGATCGCGGGGCTGATGTTCAGCACCGACTGGCGGCTCACGCTCGCCGCGTTCGGCGTCGTGCCCTGCATCTATCTCGCCTCGCACATCTTCCGCCTCAAGGTGCGCGAGAGCTACCGCGACATCCGCACGCGGCTCGCGCGCATCAACGCCTTCCTCAACGAACGACTCGGCGGCGTGCGCATCGTGCAGCTGTTCGGCCGCGAGCAGAGCGAGGCGCGGCGGTTCGCGGCGCTCAATCAGCACCACCTCGACGCCCACCTGCGGTCGGTGACGGTGTACGCGCTGTACTTCCCCGTGATCGAGATCCTCACGACGATCGCGCTCGCGAGCCTGATCATCGTGGCCGTGCCGCGGGTGGCGGGGCACGTGCTCACGGTGGGCACCGTCGCCGCGTTCCTGCAGCTCGCGCGCCGGTTCTTCCAGCCGTTGCAGGATCTCTCGGACAAGTACAACACGCTGCAGCAGGCGATGGCGAGCTCGGAACGGATCTTCGCGCTGCTCGACACGCC
>CAIRBD010000682.1 GCA_903876745.1 uncultured Gemmatimonadota bacterium | reverse complement strand
TGCGCGAGCCGCAGGTGGTCGTGAGCCACGACGTCGCGATATTGTCCTTGAGCACCACGGGGACGCCGGCGAGCGCGCCGCCGACGGGCGCCTGCTCGCTCGCACGCAACGACGCGTCGCGATCGGCGGAGAGGATGCAGTTCAGCCCGCCGACCCCGGCGCCGACCTCGCGCTGCCGATCGAAGCTCGCCTCGACCACCGACGCCGCCGGCACGCGCCCCTCACGGACCGCGGCGGCGATCTCGGCAGCGCTTCGATCCAGCCACGCGGCGCTCACGCCGAGTCCTCTGCGTCTCCGTGGGTAGCGAGGCGCGGCACGAGGAAGAACCCGTCGCGCATCGCGGGCGCGATGCGTTCGCGTGCGTGCGCGAGCGGTTCGGGGGGCCCTTCATCCGGGCGCAGCGGCATGGGCGAGCGGTCGTCGCCGTCGGCCGGCACACCGTCGGTGTCGACGCGCTGCAGCACATCCATGTGCGCGAGGATGCCGTTCAGCTCGACGACGAGGGAGTTGAGCCGATCGTCGGGTACACCGAGTCGCGCGAGCGTGGCGATGCGCCGCACATCGGTCCGGGAGACCGTCATCAGTCGACGCCCCGCTCGAACGACGCGAACGCCGCGACGAGACGCTTGCGCCCGACTTCCTCGTCGTCGAAATCCACGGTCACCTTGAGGTCGCGCCCGTTGCCGGAGACGTCGGCGATGGTGCCCGACCCGAAGGTCTTGTGGCGCACGCGCTCGCCCTTCACGAACGCCGGCATGTCCTGCGACATGTCTTCGATCTCGACGGGCTTTTCACGCGCGGGGTTGGCACGCCAGGTGCGCGGACCCGTCTCGTCCCACGCCGTGGGTTCGCGGACGGGTCGCATGCCGATGACGCGGCCGGTGGCGCGCAGGCGCACGGTGGCCGAATGCACCACCAGCTTTTCCGCCGCCGGCGTCACGAAGCTCGAGAGCACCGACGGCATCAACTCGCCGTTGCGGCGCCGGCTGCGGGCCCACGACAGATGCAGCGAACGCTCGGCGCGGGTGATGCCCACATAGAACAGACGGCGTTCCTCTTCGAGCGACTCCGGGTCGTCGAGCGATCGGCTCAGCGGAAAGAGTCCCTGCTCGAGGCCGGCGATGAACACCACCGGGAACTCGAGTCCCTTGGCCGTGTGCAGCGTCATCATCGTGACCGCGTCGGCGTCGGGGCCGAATTGATCGAGCCCGGCGACGAGCGTGGCGCGCTGCAGGAAATGGTCGAGCGGGCGCAGCCCCACCTCACCGCCGTCGTCGATGACGGTCTCGGCCGCGCTGCGGATCATTTCGGCGACGTTGTCGAGGCGGTCGAGCCCCTCGGGTCCCTCGGCGCGCAATGCCTCGCCGTAGCCCGTGAGGTCGACGATGCGACCGAGCAGATGGTCGACGCTCGCGTCCTCGGCGATCTCGCGGAACCGGTCGACGAGTTCGGCGAACGTGGCGAGCGCCTCGCGGGTGGACGCGCGCGCACCGGCCAGCAGGTCCTCGCGGCGCGCGGCCGCGAGCAGCGAGATGCCGTGTTCGCGCGCGGTGGCGGCGATGAGCTCGACGGTGGTGTCGCCGATGCCGCGGCGCGGCACGCCGATGGCGCGGCGGAACGCTTCTTCGTCGGCCGGGTTGGCGACGAGCCGCAGCCACGCGATGAGATCGCGCACTTCGCGGCGGTCGTAGAAGCGCACGGCGCCGACGAGCCGATACGGCACGACGCGCCGCCGCAGCGCCTCTTCGAACGGCCGGCTCTGGGCGTTGGTGCGATACAGGATGGCGACATCGCCGAGCGCGGCGTCGCCGCGATTGCGGCGCGTGAGGATGTCGTCGACGATGGCGTCGGCCTCATCGCGGTCGTCGAGCGCGCCGAGGAGCGTGACCGGGCCGCCGTCGGGACGCGTGGCGCGGAGCGTCTTGCCGCGGCGCTCCGTGTTCTCGGCGATGACCACATTCGCGAGGGCGAGGATGGACGGCGACGAGCGGTAGTTGTCCTCGAGGCGCACGACGTGCGCCTGCGGCCAGTCGCGCTCGAACTCGAGGATGTTGCGCACATCGGCGCCGCGCCATCCGTAGATGGCCTGGTCGTCGTCACCGACGACGGCGACGTTGCCGTGACCCGCGGCGATGAGACGGATGAGTTCGTACTGCGCGTGGTTCGTGTCCTGGTATTCGTCCACGAGTACATGCCGAAAGCGCCGGCTCCATTTCTCGCGCACCGCCTCGTGCTGCTGGAGCAGTTGCACGGGCAGCCAGAGCAGGTCGTCGAACGAGACCGCGTTCGCCGAGCGGAACGCCTCGTCCCACTCGGCGTAGAGCGGCGCGACGGCCTTCGCCATAGGCGTGAGCGCGAGCGAGGTGAACTCGGCGGGCGGCACGAGCGCGTTGCGGGCGTCGGAGATGGCGGCGCCGATGGCGCGCGGCGTATACAGCTTGGGCGAGAGGCGATGCCGCTCCATCAACCGCTTCACGACGGCGAGCGTGTCGTCCTCGTCGTAGATCGTGAATGACGACGTGCGTCCCACCAGCTCGGCGTGCGCGCGGAGGAGGCGGGCGCCTATCGCATGGAAGGTGCCGATCCACATCCCCGACGGTTCCTCACCGAGGAACCGCGTGATGCGCTCGCGCATCTCGCCCGCCGCCTTGTTCGTGAAGGTGACGGCGAGGATCTCGGCGGGGCGCGCGTGCCCCTCCTGCACGAGACGGGCGATGCGCGCCGTCAGTACCCGCGTCTTCCCGGAACCGGCACCGGCGAGCACGAGCAGCGGACCTTCGGTGTGATCGACGGCTTCCTGCTGTGCCGGATTGAGCGCGGGTCCGGCGTTGGACGTCAGGGTCATCCAGGCAAAATAATGTCGAACACCGCTCCGCGGTCGCTCGGCACGAGGCGCAGGCGCCCGCCGTGGTTCTCCTCGACGATGCGCTTGGTGAGCGCCAGGCCGATGCCCCAGCCGCGCTCCTTGGTTGTGAACCCGGCCGCGAAGATCTTCCGGCGCAGGTTCTTGGGGATGCCCGGCCCGTCATCGGTGACGCGGACGCGCACGCCGCCCTCGGGCACCGGCGCGACGGCCACCGTGATCGCGCCGCCCCGCCCCGCCAGCGCGTCGATGGCGTTCTTGACGAGGGACTCGACGGCCCACTCGAGGAGCACGCGGTCGCCGGCGAGCTGCACGGGCGCCTCGGGACGGTCGAGGGACACGATGATGGCGTGCGCGAGCGTCGGCACGCGTTTGGCGAAGTAATCCACGACGTGCCCCGCGATGAGGGCGATATCCACCGATTCCCGCTTCGGGGGCCGCCCGATGCGCTCGAAGCGGTGCGCCACGCGCTCGAGCCGCTCCACGTCGTTGTCCATGTGCGGCACGGCCTGCGCGACCATCGGATCGTCGCGGTCGCGCAGCAGCTCCACCCAGCCGCTGAGACTCGAGAGCGGCGTGCCGAGCTGATGCGCGGACTCGCGCGCCATGCCCGCGAACACACTCTCACGGTCGGCGCGGCTGCGCGTGGTGAGGATGACGACGCCCGTCACGAGCAGCACCCCGATGAGTGCCACCTGCAGGTACGGGATGACGCGCATCCCGCGGACGAGTTTGGAGTTGCCGAAGTGCACCTTGCCTCCGCCCGGCAGCGCGACGGGCGGATTCTCGCGGTCGAGCCGCTTCACGTACTCGGCGACGGCCGGGTCGTGGACCGACGCCGTGATCTCGAGATTGAGCGCGTCGGTGGGGCGGCCCATCGAGTCGGTGACGATGAGCGGCACGCCGAGTTCGCCGATCTTCTTGGTGACGTCGACGAGGGCGAAGTCGGCGTCCGCCCCGCCCGGGTCGGCGAGCGCGCCGAACGCGAGGGCGTAGATGCGACTCGCGTTGGCCGATTCGCCGCGCAGCTGCACGAGCACGCGCTGCGTGTACCACACCTCCGACCCGAGCAGCAGGAGCAGACCGACCGCGACGATGACGACCGGCGAGCTCCGTCGCATGCGCTAGCGCAGGACGTCGACGCCCAACAACGGCCGCAGCACGTCGGGCACGGTCACCGATCCGTCGGGGTTCTGATAGTGCTCTAGGATGGACGCGACGACCCGGGGAAAGGCGAGCGCCGACCCGTTGAGCGTGTGCACGAAGCGCGGCTTCTCGCCCTTGGCGGCCCGATATCGGATATTGGCGCGTCGCGCCTGGAAGTCGCCGAAGTTCGAGCAGCTCGACACCTCGAGCCACTTCCCCACGCCGGGGGCGAACACCTCGAGGTCGTACGTCTTCGTGCTCGAGAAGCCCGTGTCGCCGGCGGCGAGCAGGAGCACGCGGTACGGCAGACCGAGCGCCTGCAGGACCTGCTCGGCGTGCCCCGTGAGCAACTCATGCTGCGCCGCGGATTCTTCGGGGGTGGTGAAGCGCACGAGTTCGACTTTGTCGAACTGATGCACGCGCAGCAGGCCGCGCGTGTCCTTGCCCGCCGCACCGGCTTCGCGGCGGAAGCAGGCACTCCACGCCGTGTAGGCGATGGGCAGGTCGGCGCCGTCCAGCAGTTCGTCGCGCAGGAGGTTCGTGACCGGCACCTCGGCCGTCGGGATCGCGAACAGCGCGTCGTCGCGGAGGGCGTACATGTCCTCCTCGAACTTCGGCAACTGCCCGGTGCCCACCATGGACTCGCGGTTCACGAACAGCGGCACCCAACGCTCGTCGTAGCCGTGCGCACCCGTGTGCAGGTCGAGCATGAAGTTCATCAAGGCACGCTGCAACCGTGCGCCCAGGCCGCGATAGACGATGAACCCGGAGCCTGAGATCTTGGCGCCGCGGGGCAGGTCGATGAGGCCGAGCGCCTCCCCCACTTCCCAGTGCGGCTTCACCGTCCCCGCCTCGCGCGGCGTGCCCCAGCTTCGCGCGACGACGTTGTTCGTCTCGTCGCCCGCGGGGACCTCGGAGGCGGTGATGTTCGGGATCTCGAGGAGGATCGCGCCGAACTCCGACTGCGTGGCGGCGAGTTCCTGCTCCAGCCGCGCGATCTCCTCGCCGAGCGCGCGCGTGCTCGCCATGAGTTCGTCGGCGGGCTCGCCGGCGCGCTTGCGGCGCGCCACTTCCTGGCTGGCCGTGTTGCGCGCGGCCTTCCGCTCTTCGACCGCCTGGATGGTGAGGCGGCGGTCACGGTCGAGCGCCTCGGCGCGATCGATGAGGGGACCGAGCGTCTCGAGCTTCCCGCGGCGCCGCATCCCCTCGCGCAGCGCGTCGGGTTGTTCGCGGACGAGGCGGGCGTCGTGCATCAGCTCTTGGGCAGACCGGTGTCGAGCGACCGGAAGGTGCAGTTCTGGTCGATCAGCGTGCGTCCGTACAGCGTCCGCGTGATCGGCTCGATGGAGTCGATGACCACTTTGGCGTACAGGTACGGGAGCGCGTACAGGCTGCAGGTGGACGACGGCGACTGCACGATGATCGTCTCCCCCACTTTGGCCACGGTGACGGAGTCGAACACATAGCCGTTGAGCGGCGCGAGCGTGGCGAGGTCGTACGTGGTGGTGGCCTTCTGGATGCCCACGCGCCGATTGCCGAGCGGGTTCTCCCCCACCATGTGCGGCGGGAGATAGACGATGTTCCCCGACTTGTCGATGTCGAACGCGACGTCGAACGAAAAGGACCCGTCCACCTTCGTGGTGGTCAGCCCCGGGATGGAGAGCGCGGTGGCGAAGTACGTGGGCGTCCCCGAGAGCGCGTGCACCGTGAGCGCCTGGGTGGCGTTCGCGTACTGCGCGGTCATGGCGTTCGGGTTCGTACAGGCGCCGGCGAACGCCGCGGCCGCGAAGAAGGCGGCGAGGCGCAGGTGACGACCGGCTGGGCGAGAAGCACAGATATTGAAGTGTCGCATCGAATCAGGAAGTGTATGGGAGGAGCGAGGCAAGTTCAAGCGAATCACGTGCTTGACTTCACTTGGGTGAGGGGTACACTTCGGAAACCTTTCCAGGGAGCATTGATGCCCACTATCCGGGATCTCGTCGCCGCCATCAGGCAACGCGACGGGGTCGAGGCGGC
>CAIRBD010000681.1 GCA_903876745.1 uncultured Gemmatimonadota bacterium | reverse complement strand
GCGCACCACGCGCCTCGCCGAGATGGCGCTCGTGCTGCCGGTGGACGTCACCGGGCCGTCCGCCGCCGACACGCCGGGCGCCGACAGCCGCACGACGCTCTCGGAACTGTGGCCGTCGGGCACGCTCGTCGTCGTGCCGCGCAGCGTGCACCTCGCCCCCGAGATGCGCCGCACGTGGGACGAGGCCGCGCACCACATCGAGCTCGCGCGCCGCCGCGGCGAGGACGTCACGCGGCGCGAGGAACTCTTCGCGCCCCCCGACGACGCGCTCCGCGCCCTCGCCGCCTTCCCGACGCTCGAGCTGCACGAGGGCGCGGCGCCCTCGGCCAACACCGTCGTCTTCCCGCTGCGCCGCGCCGAGCCGATCGATCGCGACATGAAGCGGCTCGCCGCGCTCGTGCGCGACGGCATGCCGACGATCATCCTCTGTGACAACAGCGGCCAGGCCGAGCGCCTCGACGAACTGCTCGCCACGCGGCCGGGTGAACCATCGCCGGCGGCGCTCGTGATCGGCGTGCTGGGCGGCGGATTCATCGTGCCGCCTCCGGCCGGTGGCGACCGCGCGGGCGGCCTGCGCATCCTCACCGACCACGAGATCTTCCGTCGTGAGCGGCGCATCCGCCGCGCCCGCAAGTACGTCACGGGCACGGCGCTCGAAGCCGTCACCGCGCTCAAGCCCGGCGACTTCGTCGTGCATCTCGAGCATGGCGTGGGCATCTATCGCGGGCTGAGCACGATCTTCGCCGGCGAGACGTCGGTGGAAGTGTGCGTCATCGAGTACGAGGGGGGCGATCGCCTCAACGTCCCGCTCTACCGCATCGATCAGGTGGAGCGCTACCGCTCGGCGAGCGATGTGAACGAGGACGCGCCGCCGCCGCGGCTGCACAAACTCGGCGGCGGCAAATGGCAGGCGCAGCGCGACAAGACACGCGCCGCCATCCAGGAGATGACGGTCGAGCTGCTCGACCTCTACGCGCGCCGCAAAGTGGCGAGCCGTCCGCCGCACCATCCCGACGGCGCGTGGCAGCGGCAGCTCGAGTCGAGTTTTCTCTTCGAGGACACGCCCGACCAGCGCACCGCCACCGAGGACGTGAAGCGCGACATGGAAGGCCCGCGTCCCATGGACCGCCTGCTCGTCGGTGATGTGGGCTACGGCAAGACGGAGATCGCCGTGCGCAGCGCCTTCAAGTCCGTGCAGAGCGGGCGGCAGGTGGCCGTGCTCGTGCCGACGACCGTGCTCGCCGAGCAGCACGCGCGCACGTTCGGGGAGCGCTTCGCCGATTTCCCCGTGCGTGTGGAGGTCATGAGCCGCTTCCAGACGCACAAGTCGCAGAAGGAGACGCTCGAGGCGCTGAAGGCGGGCAAGGTGGACATCGTCATCGGCACGCACCGCCTGCTCTCGCCCGACGTGAGCTTCGCGAACCTCGGCTTGATCATCGTCGACGAAGAACACCGCTTTGGCGTGAAGCACAAGGAACGGCTCAAGCAGCTCAAGCTCGAGACCGACGTCCTCACGCTCACGGCCACGCCCATTCCGCGCACGCTGCACCTCTCGCTCGCCGGCCTGCGCGACATGACGCTCATGCAGACGCCGCCGCGCGACCGCTCCCCCGTGCTCACGTTCGTGGAGCCGTGGGACGACGGGCTCATCGAGGAGGGGATCTCGCGCGAGCTCGACCGCGGCGGGCAGGTGTTCTTCGTGCACAACCGCATCGAGACCATCGAGGCGATCAGCGACCACATCCGCCGCGTCGTGCCCCGCGCCCGCGTGGCCGTGGGACACGGGCAGATGCGCGAGCACCAGCTCGAGAAGGTGATGGCGTCGTTCGTGAACGGCGAAGTGGACGTGCTCGTCTCCACGCTCATCGTGGAGAGCGGGCTCGACGTGCCCAACGCCAACACGATGTTCGTGAACCGCGCCGACCACCTCGGTCTCGCGCAGTTGTATCAGCTGCGCGGCCGCGTGGGGCGCTCGCACCGCCGCGCCTTCTGCTATCTGATGGTGCCCGACCACCCCGACGAGGACGCCGAGCGCCGGCTGAAGGTGCTGGAGCATCACACGGAGCTCGGCGCCGGCTACCGCGTGGCGCTCAAGGACATGGAGATGCGCGGGGCCGGGAACCTGCTGGGCCCGGAGCAGAGCGGCTTCGTGCATGCCGTGGGGTTTGATCTCTACTTGCGCATGCTGGAAGAGACCGTCAAACGGGTGATGCGCGGCGACAAAGCCCCGCCGCCGCCGCCGGCGGACGTCTCGCTCGATGCGCCCGCGTTCCTCCCCGACGACTACATCCCGAGCCACGAGGCCAAGCTCGACCTGTACCGCCGGCTGACGACCATCAGCGAGCCGGCGGCGATCGTCGGCGTCCGCGACGAAGTGCGCGACCGCTTCGGCCCGCTCCCGGCCGCGGCCGAGGCGTACTTCCAGGTGGCCCAGCTCCGGGTGATCGGCGCCAAGCTCGGGATCGAGGGAATCCTTGTGCGGGGCGAGGAAGCCCGTGTTACCTTTAGAGATTCTGCCCTGCCACGCATGAAACCGCTGTCCGCCGCCTTCCGCGACGTGCAGTTCCAGGTGGATGTGCGGCGCGTGCAGCCGTTGTCGCTCAAACTCACGCGACTGGGCGGCTCCCCGATCTTAGAGGGACTCACCCGGGCGCTACGGACCATCGTACCGAACGAAGGGTAGGAATCGGGGGCGAAGTGAGAGGGACTCAACCCTGCTCACTGCGGTCGTATCCCGTCCCACTCCCACTCCGCTCCCACTCGCACCCGATCTCCCCCGCTCGCTCCTTGCCCTCCCACTGACCTCATGACTCGCACTCGCTTTCGCGCCGTAGCGCTCGTTGCCGTCGTCGTACTCACCGCCTGCGCCGGCCTGAAGGACGCCCTCACCGCGCACGTCGACCTCGTCGCCAAGGCCGGCTCGCAGGAGCTGTCCGTCAAGCGCCTCTCCGAGATGATGGCCGCCGCCCAGGTGCCGCCGCGCAAGGATGTCGCGCTCGCCATCAGCAACCTCTGGGTGAACTACCAGCTGCTCGCCCAGAACGCCGCCAAGGCCGACACCTTCACCGACGCCGCCGTCGATGACGCCATGTGGGCGCAGATCGCGCAGCTCAAGAGCAAGAAGTACTACGACCTCGTCGCGAAGAACTTCCCGCGCCCCGACTCGTCGGCCTACGAAGGCAAGTACAACGCCGGCGAGATGCTCGCCGCGCGCCACATCCTGTTCATGGCCCAGGCCGCGCAGATGAAGCCGGCCCAGATCGACTCCGTGAAGAAGGAAGCCGAGAAGGTCCTGAAGATGGTGAACGCCGCCAACTTCGCCGACATGGCCAAGAAGTACAGCAAGGACGGCTCGGCCGCGCAGGGCGGCGACCTCGGCGTCTTCCCCAAGGGCGCGATGGTCCCCGAGTTCGAGAAGGGACTCGTCGCGCTGAAGCCCGGCGAGGTCAGCGGGCTCGTGCAGTCGCAGTTCGGCTTCCACATCATCAAGCGTGAGACCTGGGCCGAGGCCAAGGAGAAGTTCACGGCCGAGTATGCCAAGTCCTCCGCGAAGGGCGCCGACAGCGTCTTCATGGCGAACCTCGAGAAGAACGCCAACGTCGAGGTGAAGCCGACCGTCGCCAAGACGGTCAAGCTCATCGCCGAGGATGTGGACGCGTATCGTGACGACGCCACCGTGCTCGCCACGTCGCGCGGCGGCAACCTCACCGCCGGCCGCATGGCCAAGTGGATCGCCGCGTTCCCGCAGCAGATGCGCATCCGCGAGCAGATCGGCACGGCGCCCGATTCCGCCATGCCGTTCTTCGTGAAGAACGTCATGCGCAACGAACTCATCCTGCACGCCGCCGACTCCATGAAGCTCGGCGTCGACTCCGCCGATGTCGTTGGGGTGCGCGGCGCGTTCCGCTCGTCGCTCGGCAACACGCTGACGGCGCTCAAGATCACCGACAAGGATCTCGCCGACAGCGCCAAGACGTCGTCCGAGAAAGAGCGGCTCGCGGCCAGCCGCGTGGAAGCCTACCTCGACAAGCTGCTCAAGAATCAGGCGCAGTTCGTGGACGTGAGCGAGCCCGTCGCGCTCGCGCTGCGCAAGCGCTTCGACGCGCGCGTCGTGCAGGCGGGCATCGATCGCGCCGTGGCCGAGGTCGAGAAGGCCAAGGCCGTCGCTGATTCGGCGAAGGCCGCGAACCTGCCGAAGTCGGTCGTGCCGCTGCCGGGGCAGGCTCCCGCCGGCGCGCCGGCCGCCGCTCCGCCGGCTCCCGCGCCCGTAGCCAAGCCCGACAGCGCCAAGCCCGTCACCAAGAAGCCGAATTGATGCGTCGTCTCGTCCTCTCGCTCTCGCTGGTCATCGGGGTCGCGGCGCCCGCCGCGGCCCAGGTGACACCGCCGCGCCAGCCGTCCAAGCTGGCGCCGACGCCGGCCGTCCCCGGTGAGCCCAAGGCCAACAACGTCGACCGCATCGTCGCCGTCGTCGGCACCAAGCCGATGTTGTGGAGCGAGGTGCTCGAGCAGATCTATGCCGAGGCGCAGGGCAAGCCGCTCCCCACCGATTCGGTCGCGGCGTTCCAGCTGGCGAAGGACGTGCTCAACAAGATGATCGACGTCGAGGTGCTCGTCGCCACGGCCAAGCAGTTCAAGATCGACGTGCCCGACGCTGACCTGCAGGAGACGGTCGACAAGCGGTACAAGGACGTGAAGGCGCGCTACAAGACGGACGTCGAACTGCGCGACGCGCTGCGCGGCAGCGGCTTCGGCACCGAGACCGAGTTCCGCAAGTTCATGCTCGACCAGGCCCGCCGGGAGTCGCTGCAGCAGAAGGCGGTCTATTCTCTGCGCGCGCGCGGTCGCCTCTCCGCGCCCGTCGCCGTCACCGAGGACGAAGTCTCGGAGTCGTTCGATCGCAACAAGGGGAACCTCCCCAAACGGCCGGCGACGATCGCCTTCCGTCAGATCGTCGTGCGGCCGGTCGCCAAGGCCGGCCCGCTCAAGGCCGCCCGCGAACACGCCGAGTCGCTCATCGTCGAGCTCGGCAAGAAGGGCGCCGATTTCGAGCAGGTGGCGAAGCGCGAGTCGATGGACCCCAGCACGAAGGAGACCGGCGGCGACCTCGGCTGGAACCGCCGCGGCGTGATGGTCCCCGAGTTCGATCGCATGATGTTCGCGCTCCCCCCAGGCATCATCAGCCCGATCCCCGTGGAGACGCCGTTCGGCTTTCACGTGATCCGTGTCGATCGTGTGCAGCCCGGCGAGGTGAAGGCGCGGCACATCCTCATCGTGCCCGCGATCGATTCCGAGGATGTCGCCAAAGCCAAGTTGCGCGCCGATACGGTGCTCGCCAAATGGAAGGCCGGCACGTCGTACGACACGCTCGTGGTGCACTATCACGACGCCGGCGAGGTCCGCGCGATGCTCGAAGGGATCCCGTTCGAGGAGCTGCCGGCCGACTACAAGACCGTGCTCGCGAACGCCGTGAAGGGCGATTTCGTCGGGCCGTTCGCGCTGCCCGATCCGCGTGGCGGCAAACCGAAGGCGATCGTGCTGCAGGTGATCGACCGCAACGCCGGCGGCGAGTACACGGTGGCCGACCTGCGCGACAAGATCCGCGTGAATCTCAAGGAAGAGAAGCAGTACCGGCGCCTGATCGACCAGCTGCG
>CAIRBD010000680.1 GCA_903876745.1 uncultured Gemmatimonadota bacterium | reverse complement strand
GGATCGAGCGTGAGTGCGTGGTTCGCGCTGTCGCGCGCGTCACTCCAGGCGTCGAGCGGCAGCATCGTGGAGGCGAGCGCGGCGGTGGTATACGCCGACGCGAGTTCGGCGAACACTTCGGGGGCGTCGGGGGTGCGCGCCGCCGCCTCCTGCAGCAGGTCGATGCCGCGCTGCACGCCTTCGGCGCGCGTCGCGACCATCGCGCGGCCGCGCACGAGCAGTTCCGTCGTGCCGAAGTCGACGGTGCTCGCGGCGGGCGTCTTGAACAGGCCCGGGCGCATCAGTTTGTGTCCGAGCGATTGTTTGGGCGGCCGGTTGCGCGGCGCCTCGCCGGTGGGGTTGATGGGCGGGGCGAACCGCGGCCGGTCGGGCGGCGCCGCCGCTGCGGCGCCCGTATCCCCGACGGGAGCGGCAGGTGTCGCCGTGGTGGGCGCCGAGCTCGGAGCCCCCGGCGCCGCGAACGCGGGCCGGTTCACCGTGGACTGCGGCGCGAGGTCGGTGGCGCGGCGCAATCCGGACGGCGACGATTCCGCGGTGAGCGCGGCGATGAACTGCTCCGTCGTCTGGAATCGCGCCATCGGCTCGCGCGCCATCGCCTTGCGGATGGCGGCATCCACGCGCGCCGGTACGCCGCTGCGGAGCGCGCTCACGCTCGGCCCGATCTCGAGCTGAAAACGCTGCGCGATCACTTCCTGGTTCGTCGCACCGGTGAACGGCGGGTCGCCGGAGATGAGTTCGAAGAGCAGGCAGCCGAGACTGTAGATGTCGGTGCGGGCGTCGAGCCGCGGACTCCCCGACGCTTGCTCCGGACTCATGTACGCCGGCGTGCCGAGCGTCATCCCCGCACGGGTGAGCCGCTCGTCCCCCGACACCGAGATGGCGCGCGCGATGCCGAAATCGGCGACGAACGCGTGCCTTCCCGCGAGCATGATGTTCTCGGGCTTGATGTCGCGGTGGATGATGCCGCGCTTGTGCGCGAAGCCCACCGCGTCGGTCACTTCGGCAAAGAGGCGGATCGCGTCGCTCACGGCGAGCCGGTCTTCGCGGTCGACGAGGTCGCGCAGCGTCTCCCCTTCGATGAACGGCATCACGAAGAAGAGATGGCCGTCGGCGTCACCCGAGTCGTACAGCGGCAGGATGTGCGGGTGCACGAGCTGCGCGGTGGTGCGGATCTCGGTGAGGAAGCGCGCCGCGCCGAGCGAGGCGCCGAGCTCCGAGTCGAGCACCTTGAGCGCCACCGGGCGCTCGTGCTTGATGTCGCGCGCGAGATACACCGTGGCCATCCCGCCCTCACCGACCGTACGCTCGATGTGATAGCGGCCCGCGAGGGCGGCGTTGAGGACCTCGATCTCGTCCACGATGCCTACTGGTCGGCGCCCACCGCGCGGCTGAAGACGTAGCTCATCTTCACGAAGAATCCGTCGGTCGTGCGGCGCAGCTTCTGGAAAGCGAGCGGGTCGCTTTCGGTGAGACTGTTGCCGTACCCCGCGAACACGACGGTGCCGGGCGACGGCCGGTACGACACGAGGAAGTCGGCGCGCAGGAGGTTCGACGCCTGGAGCGTGGCCGGCGTGAACGTGCCGTTGCTTCCCGGCACGAGCAGCGTGCGTCCGGTGGCCGGATCGACGAGCGGCTCGCGCTGGCCGGCCGTGTACTGGCTCACGACGCGCACGAACAGCGGGCGCGCGATCTGATACTCCACCTTCACGCGCGGGATGCGCGTGGTGGCGGAGCGCACGCCGTCGCTGCGGCGCGTGAACGTGGAGCTCACGTACGTCGCGCTCACGCGCAGCTGGTTGCTGGGGCGCAGGTCGAGCGAGGCGTTGTAGTCGCTGCGGCGCACGGCCGATGCCTCGAAGAAATCGACGTCGTTGCCGACCGTCGCGCCCACCGATGCGGCGAAGCCGGGGAACTGCGGAGTGGCGAGACTCACCGCCACCACTGCGGCGGCCTGCCGTCCGAGCGGGACGAACGGCTTCGCGGCGCCCGTGGACGACGGCGTGCGCACGTTGCCGTACGCGGCCGAGTCGAACGCGTAACTCGAGACCGTCGGATTCACGTTCAGGTTCCAGCCGCCACGGAACGTGAACTGCTGGCTGGCCGCGAAGAAATCCTCCAGCACGTTGCTGCCGTTGAAGAAATCGTCGTAGCGCCACGTGCCGCCCTGGCGGAAATACACGGTGTACCGCTCGAGCCAGTCGCCCGCCGCGCCGTACCACGTGAACCGGTTGGCGATGCTCGGCTGCACGACGCCCGTGCGCGAGACGAAGCCGTTGTCGGTGGCGAAGTCGGGGCTGAAGCCGACCACGTTGTAGTGGAACCCGAACGTGCGCCCGGTGCGGTCGACGACCGCTTCCCACATGGGGCCGGTCGCCGTGCCCGTCGCCGTGGTGGTACTGCTCATCACCGTCTGGAACTGCGCGAAGTAGAGCTTCGCGAACACGTAGTGCAGATCCGCGCCGGCCACCCGGTTGGTGCGTCCGCCGCCCACACGATCGCTGTAGAAGAGTCCCGCCGTGGACTGGCCGCCGAAATCGCGCTGTACGTGGATCACATCCACGATCGGCCGTTCGCCGGTGGAGGTCGTGGACCCGGCGTCGAGCGCTGACAACACGGCGATGTCGTTCTGCCCGAGCTTGCCCGTGAGCTTCAGCGCCGCGTCGGGCTGCACGATGCGGCGCGTGTAGATCATCGTGTTGGGCACGTTGAAGAGCTCGCTCCCCTCCACGAAGAACGGCCGTTTCTCGGCGTAGAACAGCGCGAAGCGCGCGTCGGCCGCGATCTGCGTGGCGTCCGCTTCGACCTGCGAGAAGTCGGGCTTGATGGTGCCGTTGAGGACGAAGTTGCTCCCCACGCCCAGACGGACGTTGCCGCCGAGTTGCGGCTTGGAGGTGTAGCCCCAGCCCTGGCCGAACGTGCCCGTGGGCGCGCCGCTGATGGTGCTCGTGAGTTCGGGGTTGAGCTCCACCACCTGGCCATGCGAGATGCCGGTGATGCCGCGCAGTTCACCCTGCTGCACGATGAAGCTCGCCGACGCTTTCAGCGCGGGGGTCCAGGTCTCTTCGTAGCCCGAGTGCTGCACGTGCCGGTCGATCTGCAGTCCCCACCGCTGCTCGTTCGCCACCGGATAGCGCAGGCTGCTGAAGGGGATGCGGATCTCGACTTCGTAGCCGTACTCGGTGAGCGTGCCTTTCGAGTCCCAGCGGAAGTCGGCGCTGAGGTCGTTCATCCCCGGCATCACGTTGGAGCCCGGGATGAAGCCGCCGCTCTCGTTCTTGGTGCCGTCGGCCTGCACGCCGAAGGGGTTCACGATGAACACGAAGGCGCGCCGGCCCTCGTGGAACGTGTCGAGATGGATCTCGACGTTGTCGTCGGCCGAGATCTTGTCGCGGTCGGCGAGCGTCGCGCGGACTACGCCGTGGGGTTCGTACGCGCGGATGCCGAAGTAGATGGCGGTCGGGGAGTACCAGACGAGCACTTCGGTGGACTCGGGGGCGGGGCGCCCATCTACGGGCTGATATTCGGAGAATCCGGTGAGGAGCGCGGCGCGCTTCCAGGCGGGCTCGTCGAGGTGGCCGTCGATGGTGACCTGCGCTTCGAACGCGGGCGCCTTCGCGACGGTCTGCCCCTTGAGGGCGTGGTACACGTCGGGCTGCGCGGTGGCGAGCTGAAAGGCGGCAACTATTGGAAAGAGCATAGCCTGTGGAATTAGGGGGAGGGGGAGGGGAAGGGGGAGGGGGCAGGGGAGGGGGCAGGGGAGGGGG
>CAIRBD010000679.1 GCA_903876745.1 uncultured Gemmatimonadota bacterium | reverse complement strand
CGGCGACCTGAACGGCGACGTGAGCGCGCTCGCCGGCAAGACGTTCGACGTGGTGATCGACAATCCCACCACGCTGCCGTTCTGGGTGCGCAACGCGGCGCAGCATCTCGCGGGGCACACCAAGCACTACATGTTCATCTCCACGATGAGCGTGTATCCCGACAACTCCGTGCCCGGCGCCGACGAGAGCGCGGGCACGACGCCGATGCCCGACGGACTCGACCCGTACACGTCGGTGATGGGCGATGCCACCAAATATTACGGCGCGCTCAAGAGCTTCTCGGAGCGCGAAGTCGCGAAGCATTATCCGGGCATCAACACGATCATCCGTCCCGGACTCATCGTGGGGCCGCTCGACCGTTCCGACCGCTTCACGTACTGGCCCGCGCGCATCGACAAGGGAGGCGAGGTGCTCGCGCCCGGCGATCCGATGGGTCCCGCGCAGATCATCGATTCGCGCGACCTGGCCGAGTGGATGATCCGGCTCGCCGAGCAGCGCGTGCTTGGGACGTTCAACGCGCTTGGTCCGTCGAAACCGATGACGTTCTACGAGATGCTGGCCGGCATCAAAGCCGTGACCACAGCTGGTGCGCAGTTCACGTGGGTGCCATCGGCGTTCCTGCGGGAGCAGGGCATCTCCGCGTGGCGCCACATGCCTGTGTGGATCCCGGCGGAGGGACGCACCGCCGGTTTCCTGATGCGCAGCAATGCGAAGGCGCTCGCGGCCGGGCTCACCTTCCGGCCGCTCGCCGTGACGGCCAAGGACACGCTCGACTGGCACAAGACACGCACCGCGGCCGAGTTGAGGACGATGGATGACGGCGCGATCGCCGGCATCCCGGCGGCGAAGGAAGCCGAAGTGCTCGCCGCCTGGCACGCCAAGCAGAAGAGCGCGCTCTGAGCGAGCACGGCGCGGACGCGTCGCACACCGGCGGTCCGCCGCCGAACGCGACGGCGGGCGGGGCGCTCCACGCCCTGCTCCGCCGCGCCGTGGATGTGCGGCCCGACGAAGTGCGCGCGCTGCTCGCGAGCGCCGCGTTCTTCTTCTGCGCGCTGGCGGGATGGTTCGTGCTGCGTCCCATGCGCGATGCCGTGGCCGCGGGCACCACGCCGGCCCAGCTGTCGCTGCTCTTCGTGGGTACGCTCACCGTCACGCTGATCGCCAATCCGATCTTCTGGACGACGGTGGTGCGCCATGCGCCGCGCACGTTCATCCCGGTGGCGTACCACGTGATCGTGGCGAGTCTGCTCGTGTTCTACGTGCTGCTGCGCTTCGTCGCCGGCCACGAGGGGAGCGCTACGGATGTGTGGATCGGGCGCGGGTTCTTCGTGTGGACGAGCGTGTTCAACCTGTTCATCACGTCGCTGTTCTGGTGCTTCATGGCCGACGTGTTCCGCAGCGAACAGGCGAAGCGTCTGTTCGGGTTCATCGGCGTCGGAGGCACACTGGGTTCCGTGGCCGGGAGCGCGGCGACGGCGGCATGGGCCAAGCAGCTCGGCGAGGTGAACCTGCTGCTCGTGAGCTGCGTGCTGCTCGAGCTGGCGGTGCTCGCCGTGGTGCGATTCCCGCTCACGGAGCAGGCGCGCGATGATGGCGCCGCGGATGTCGCGGCGGCCGTGGAATCGCGCGAGGCCCGACTCGCGCGACTCACCGCGTACAACGCGCGCCCCGTGGGCGGCAGCGTGTGGGCGGGGTTCACACGCACCATCAAATCGCCGTATCTGCTCGCGATCGCGGT
>CAIRBD010000678.1 GCA_903876745.1 uncultured Gemmatimonadota bacterium | reverse complement strand
CGTGCAGCACCTGCGCCTTCCAGTCCACGTACGTGTTGAGGACGTTCTGCGTGAGCTTGAGCGTCATCCCCATCGCGTCGCGGTTGTTGTCGTGCTGCACGTAGTGGCCCCAGTACGCGAGGTTGGGCGCGGTCTCGCCGGGGTGCTTCACGTGCCAGTTGTAGATGTCCACCATGCGGTCGCGGCCGTCCACCTCGACCACCGGCGTGATGAGCGTGATCACGTGGTCGCGGATGTTGCGCACGTACGGGCTCTCGTCCACGGCGAGACGGTACGCGAGCTCCATCAGCGCAGTCGGTGCGCCCGCTTCGGTGGAGTGGATGGTGCCGGTGATGTAATAGATGGGCGTCGCATCGGCGGCGATCTTCTCCGCCTCGGCGTCGTTCATGTTGATGGTGCGCGGATCGGCGAGCTTGGCCAGTTTGGCGCGGTTCTCGTCGAGGCGCGTTATCATCTTCTCGGAGGCGACGGCCACGGCGATCATCTCGCGCCCTTCTTCCGTGGTGCCGATCGACACGACCTTCACGCGCGGACTCGCTTTGGCGAGCAGGCGCATGTACGCGTACACCTCGTGCGAGTACGGCAGCTTGTTCGGGCCGCCGGCGATGTCGCCGAGGATCGCCTTGGGCGTGGGCACGGTCTTCGACGCGGGGAGGTAGTCCACCAGCGGCGAGAGGAAGAACTTCTCGGTGGTGTACTCGAGGATCTTCTTCGTGTACTCCTGGTCGATCGGCTGGTCGGGCGCGCGCCCCGGCTTGGACGCGGCAGGATCGCCCTGCGCGGCGGCCATCGAGACGGGAAGCGCGAGCACACACGCGAGCCAAGCGAGGGAGACGGCGGGACGCCGCATCGGGCACCTCATGAAGTGACGGGAGAGGGAACTGCGGAATTCTATCATTGGACGCACCGCGCGCCACCGTGCTTGACGTCTACGCGCCCACGGGCACAACGTTCGGCCGGCCAATCACGGAGTCCGATGACGCAGCACGCGGTGGAGAACGACACAGGCGCGTCACCGGCACAGGGGCGACGGCGCATGCCGCACGCGCTCGTGATGATGTTGCTCATCATCACGGCGGCCGTGGCGCTCACGTATGTGGTCCCGTCGGGCGCCTATGAGCGCACCAAAACAGGGCTCGTCGTGCCCGGCACCTTCAAGACGATCCCCAAGGACCTCGGCGCGGCGGTGCTGCGGCCGCAGAAGAGCACGGCCACGGTGGCCTTCGCCGCGAGCCCGCTGGCCATCATCACCTCCATTCCCGCCGGGATGGTGAAGGCCGCCCCGCTCATCGTGATGATCCTGTTCATCGGCGGGATGTTCGGGATCCTCGAGGAGACCGGAGCGCTCTCAGCGGGCATCGACCGGCTGGTCTCGGTGACGGGCGGCAACGTGAACATCGTCGTGCCGGCGCTGATGGTGGTGATCGCGTGCGGCAGCACGTTCCTCGGGCTCATCTCCGAGTACCTCGTGCTCATCCCGATGATGGTGTTGCTCGCCGAGCGACTCGGGTACAACGCGCTCTTTGGTGTGGCACTGGTGACGATCGCGGCGAAGATCGGCTATCTGACCTCGGTCACCAATCCGCTCGCGCTCGTCGTCGCGCAACCGCTGGTGGGCGTCCCCGTTTTCAGTGGTGCCGAGTTCCGGGCGGCGACATTCCTGGTATTCCTGCCGGTCGGCATCTGGTATCTGATCCGCCGGGCACCGGGGCTTCGCATCGAAGCCGGCGCGGCGATGGCGCACGTGGAACGGGCGCTGACCGCCCGGCACGTCGCGATCCTCGCCGTGCTGCTGGCGGCGGTGGCGGGGATGATCACGGGCGTGCAGAAGCTGGAGTGGGCCAACCCGGAGCTGGCGTCGATGTTCGTCTGCCTGGCGATCGTGCTGGCTGCCGTCGGTGGCCTCGAATCGCGCGGCGCGGCGCAGGCGTTCCTGCGGGGGATGCAGTCGATGCTGCTCGCCGCCGTGCTCGTCGGCCTGGCGTCGGCGGTGGAGATCGTGCTCAAGGACAGCCTCGTGCTGGATTCGATCATCGCCGGGCTCTCGAGCGTCGCCGATGGGAAGCCCCCGGCCATCGTCGGTCAGATGATGATGGGGATCCAGTTGGTGATCGATGTGCTCATTCCGTCCACGTCGGGGAAGGCCGCAGTGACCATGCCGATCCTCGGCCCCATCGGCCAGCTCGCCGGCG
>CAIRBD010000677.1 GCA_903876745.1 uncultured Gemmatimonadota bacterium | reverse complement strand
GAGTTCGGCAACGGCTGCGTGCGCACCGTCGGCATCGGTCTCGCCGACGCGGGTGACGTGGCGCTGCAACCCGCATTCGTCGCGCTCGCGCGCACGCTGCTCGGGCCGTGTGTGCTGCAGGCGAGCTGGCCCGTGGTGAGCGATTCGGTGTTGAGCCGTATCGAGCGGGGCGGCGCCGCGGCGTCGGCCGCCGTGCTGCGCGCGGGGGACGACGCGTCGCCGTTGGCGCCGTGGTTGTTGATGGCGGCGTTCGTGCTGCTGCTCGTCGAAGCGGCGATGCGCCGTGCCTCGGGGCGTGACGCATGACGCTCACGCAACGGGTGGCGCTCGCGCATCGCACGCTCGTGCGGGCGGTCATCGCCACGGCGGTGCTGCGCGGCGTCGCGCTCACGCTGTTGCTGCTGCTCGTGACGACATTCGCCGACGCCGTCGTCGCGCTCGACGCCCCCGTGCGCGTGGCGTGCACGGTGATCTCGCTGCTCGCCGGCGTCGCGCTCACGCGGCGCTGGCTGCGCCGCCGAGGGTGGCGGGCGAGCGCCGAAAGCGCGGCGCTGTGGCTCGAGTCGCGGTTTCCCTCGCTCCGGTACGCGCTCGTGACGGCGGCCGACCCGCGGTTCTCCGGCCGCGTGCCCGAACTCGAACGGGAGGCCTCGTCGACGGCGTTCGAACCACAGGTGGCGCGGGCGTCGTTGCGCGCCATCCGCTGGCCGGCGCTCGCCGTCGTCGTGTTCGGCACATTGCTCGCGCTGCTCCCGGATGGCGCGCTCGGCCGCGTCACCTGGCCGCACGCCGGCGATGCGCTCGACCGGCCGGCGCTTGGGCGCCGCCGGCAGAACGCGCTCGAGCACGTGGTGGTGCGCGTGACCGCTCCAGCCTACGCGAATCTGCCGGCGCAGGCGATCGACGACCCTGCGCTCGCGCGGGCGCTGGCGGGTAGTCGCGTGATCATCGAGGGCCGCGCCGGCGGCGACGCGGTGCGCGCGATCGTCGGTGGCGACACGCTGCGTGCGTCGGACGACCAGGGACGGTGGCGCGCCGCGTTCACGCTGCCGGCGGCCGCACTCGCGGTGCGACTCACGTCCGGCCCGCACGAGCGGCTCGTCGCCTTCGACGTGATTCCCGATTCCGCGCCGGTGTTGACGCTCACGCTGCCGCCGCGCGACAGCATCCTGCGCCGCGCCGTGGGCCGCGTGCCGCTCGAGGCGCGCGCCACCGACGACTATGGGCTCGCCGATGGACGGTTCGAACTCACCGTCAGCTCAGGTGCCGGCGAGAACTTCACGTTCCGCACACTCGTCCTCGGTGCGGCGACGCTCTCGGGCCGTGACACGACGTTGCGCGCCACACTCGACCTCGACGCGCTGCGCCTCGCGCCCGGCGACCTCCTGCACCTGCGCGCCGTGGCGCACGACGGCAATACCGTGAGCGGCGCCGCGCTCGGCGCGTCGGAGACGCGCACCTGGCGCGTGGCGCGTGCTGACGAATACGACTCGGTGGCGGTGGACGCCGCGCCGCCGGCCGAGGCGGAGAAGAACGTGCTCAGCGAGCGGATGCTTTTGCTGCTCGCGCAGGCGCTCGAGCGGCAGCGTGGCCGCCTGGCGCACGCGACGTTCGTGAACGAGTCGCGCGCCATCGCCGTGGATCAGACGCATCTCCGCAAGCGCGTGGGGCAGATCGTGTTCTCGCGCCTCGGCGAGAACGAGGGGGAGGAAGGCGACGCGCTCGACCGCCGGCTCGACCGCCCCACGAATCCTGATTCGATGCTCGCCGCGGCGCAGCGCGCGAACGACGCGATCGCCGCCGCGGCGGGCGCGCCGATCGACCGCGCCGGCGACGAGACCCCCGTGTTCACCATCAACAAGCCGCTGCTCGAGGCCTACAACCACATGTGGCAGGCGAGCACCGAACTCGAGGTGGGCGAGCCCGGCCGCGCCATTCCCTGGATGCGAAAAGCGCTCGATGCCCTCGAGCGCGCACGCGCGGCCGAACGCATCTACCTGCGCGGTCGCACGCGCCCGGTGGTGGTGGACATCGCGAAGGTCCGG
>CAIRBD010000676.1 GCA_903876745.1 uncultured Gemmatimonadota bacterium | reverse complement strand
GCGCCCCCTCGGCGTCCATGTGCGGCCAGAAGAGCTCGAGCAGGCGCGCGCGTTCCACGGGCGCGCCGGCGGTGGCCGCCAGATACACCACGAGCGCGAACTGCACGGCCGACACCGGTTTGATCGGCGTCCGCCCGACGCGGACACTCGTCTCCCCGAGCAGTCGAATGCGGATCATCGG
Source organism: uncultured Gemmatimonadota bacterium (assembly GCA_903876745.1). Lineage (GTDB taxonomy): Bacteria > Gemmatimonadota > Gemmatimonadetes > Gemmatimonadales > Gemmatimonadaceae > Fen-1231. The sequence continues at coordinate 2,188 of CAIRBD010000676.1, read as the reverse complement.
GCCCTCCTCCAAGAGGTCGCCGCCGAGACTACGCACGCTATCCCACGCAAACAGGGCACCGTCACTCGGCCGTCACTCGGAGCCCCCGCCGAGCCCTCGATAGATTCTCACCGACGCGAACGGGACGCAAGTCCGCATCCCGCCGGCCCCATACGCCCGAGGTTCCGCCCATGCCCCTCGACCGCATCCGCTACGCCAGCGGCACTCCCTGGGAGCCGGCTGTCGGCTACTCCCGCGCCATCAAGGTGGGCCACGTCATCCACGTCTCGGGCACCACGGCCACGGGCGCCGACGGCGTGCTCGTGGGCCACGGCGACGCGCACGCGCAGGCCGTGCAGACCATCGAGAACATCGAACGCGCCCTCGCGCACTTCGGCGCGTCGCTCGCCGACGTCGTGCGCACGCGCATGTATGTCGTGAACATCACGCGCGACAGCGACGCGGTGGGCCGCGCGCACGGGCAGTTCTTCGGCGATACACGACCGGCCACCTCGATGGTCGAAGTGGCCGGTCTCATCGATCCCGCGATGCTCGTGGAGATCGAAGCGGAAGCGGTCGTCGGCTAGAGCTGCAGGAAGTCCGCCACGCCCACGCCGTCGGCCTCGGCCTGGAAGTTCAGCGTGACGCGGTGGCCGAGCACCACCTGCGCGATGGCCTTCACGTCGTCGAGATCGGGCACGCTGCGTCCCGACATCGCCGCGCGGCTCTTCGCGCCGAGCACGAGGTACTGCGACGCGCGCGGCCCGGCGCCGTAGCTCACGTATTTCTTCACCTGCGCGCTCGCCCCCGGTTCGCCGGGTCGCGTGCTGCGCGCGAGGTTCACGGCGTAGCTCACCACGCTCGGCGGCGCGGGGATGCGGCGCACGAGCTGCTGCATCTCGAGGATCTCGGCGCCCGTGAGCACCGGCGACACGGTCAACGACTTGTCGGTGGTCGTGGTGTTGACGATGGTCTCCTCTTCCTCGCGGCTCGGATAGCCGACCTTCAGCTCGAACATGAAGCGGTCGAGCTGCGCTTCGGGGAGCGAGTAGGTGCCGTCGTGCTCGATGGGGTTCTGCGTGGCGAGCACGAAGAACGGTTCGGGCAGCTGATACGTCTTGCCGGCGGCGGTCACGCGGTGTTCCTGCATGGCCTCGAGCAGCGCCGCCTGTGTCTTTGGGGGCGCGCGGTTGATCTCGTCGGCGAGCACGATGTTCCCGAAGATCGGGCCGGGCGAGAACTTGAAGCTGCGCTTGCCGGTGCCGTGATCCTCCTCGAGCAACTCGGTGCCGGTGATGTCGCTCGGCATGAGGTCGGGCGTGAACTGCACGCGCGAGAACTGGAGGTCGAGCGCCTGCGCGAGCGTCTGGATGAGCAGCGTCTTGGCGAGACCGGGCACGCCGATGAGGATGACATGGCCGCCGGCGAGGATGGCGCCGACGAGGTTCTCGACGACGTCAGCCTGGCCCACGATGCGCCGCGCGATCTGGTCGCCGAGCGCGATGCGGGCGCGGGCGAGCTTCTCGAGCAGGGCGAGGTCGCGATCGTCAGCGGCGGTCTGGGCCACGCGGTTCTCCAATGGTGGAAGCGGCGCCGTGCCGCGGGTGCATCAAGGTATCACGGAGCGCGCCACACGACAGCGGGCGCGGCGTCGAAGAGATTACGCCGGAGGGGAGTGCCGCGTTGCGGCGTGCTGCGGGCGGAAGGGCGTGACGCGGTGCGCGATGCGGCGCGATGCGGCGCGATGCGGCGCGATGCGCCGCGCGCGCTCACTCAGCGAACCGTGAATTCCGCGCGCTGTTCCACGGGGAAGTTCGCGCTCGCCATCGTGGCGATGGCGGTGTAGCGTCCGCGCGGCGCGTCGCTCCACGTCTCGCTCCAGTCGAGCGCGTCGCTCGAGCGGAGCACGTGATTCTGCAGCGACTGCGTGAACAGATGGCCGCGGCTCCAGCGCCACACTTCGTGCCCCGCGCTGTCGACGACGATGAGCTCGTGCGTCTGTCCGCTGGCGAAGTTCACTTCGATCTTCTTGTCGCCCGTGTTGGTGACGCGGAACGCGAAGTTCACGCCATCGCTCACATGCACGTCGAGCGTCGGTGTGAGCTTCGCCGGTGCCTCCGTGCGCGCATGCGGAACACGCGAAGTCTCCGCATTGCGCGGGCGCGGGCCGCATGCGAATGCGGTCCCGAGCGCTGCGGACGACAACAAG
>CAIRBD010000675.1 GCA_903876745.1 uncultured Gemmatimonadota bacterium | reverse complement strand
GTGAGTTCGAGCGGATGCGGCGGGAGCGCGACCCAGCGGTGGAGGGCCGCTCTCGTGTAGGCGTACACCCCGAGATGCTGGCGCAGCAGCGGGGTACGGTGCGCGCGGTCGGACTCCTCACGCAGGAACGGAATGGGCGCACGCGAGAAGTAGAGCGCGCGGCCGTTGTCGTCCGTGACGACCTTCACGATCGCCGGGTTCGCGAGGATCTCCTCGCCCGCGAGCGATGCCGCTGTTCCCAGCGGGAAGCGACCACTGGTGACCATCTCGGCGGCACCATGCACTGCATCGGCGTTCATGTACGGTTCGTCGCCCTGCACGTTCACGATCACGTCATAGCCGGTGTACGCCGGCTGCCGCGCGACTTCGGCGACGCGGTCCGTCCCCGAGGCGTGATCGTCCCGGGTCAGGGCGACTTCGGCGCCGGCTGACCGGGCCGCGGCCGCGACGTCGGCGTGGTCGGTCGCCACGACCACACGATCGCCGGCCTGCATGGCCAGCACGCGCTGCCACACCCGAACGATCAGGGGGGCGCCGCCGAGCAGCCGGAGGGGTTTTTGGGGGAGCCGCGTCGCCCCGAGCCTGGCGGGGATCACGATCAAGGTGCTCACCTCAGCACCTCGGTTCGAAAGGACGCAGATGCAAAATCCACGCCAGAAAGATAAAGACAGGCGAGGGAGAGTGGGAGGGCAAGACTCGAGGGGGCGAGTTCGAGTGCGAGTGGGAGCGGAGTGCGAGTGGGCGAGGGGAGCGGCCCTCCCCCTCCCCTCCCCCTCCCCCTTCCCCTACTCCCTCCCCCTCATTCCGGAGACGGCGTGGTTCGCAAATACGGCTTCAATTCCGTGACCCCCTTCGGGAACTTGACCTTGGCATCGGCCGTCGACATCGACGTCGCCACGATCACGTCGCCGCCCTTCTGCCAGTTGGCGGGCGTCGAGACCGGGAACCGGGCCGAGAGTTGCAGGCCGTCGAGGACCCGAATGATCTCGTCGAAATTGCGGCCGCAGCTGGCCGGGTACGTCAGGGTCAGCTTCACCTTGTTGTCCGGTCCCACGATGAACACCGAACGCACCGTCATCGTGTCGTTCGCGTTGGGGTGGATCATGTCGTACAGGTTCGACACGGTGCGGTCGGGGTCCGCGATCATCGGGAAGTTGACCGCATTCCCCGTCACGTCGGCGATGTCCTTCTCCCACGTGAGGTGGCTCGCCACGGGGTCGACCGAGAGACCGATCACCCTCGTGTGCCGCTTCTGGAACTCCGGCATGAGCTTCGCGACCATCCCGAGCTCCGTGGTGCACACCGGTGTGAAATCCTTGGGGTGCGAGAACAGGATCGCCCAGTCGGCGCCCTTCCACTGGTGAAAATCGATCGTGCCTTGCGTGGTGTCGGCCGAGAAATTCGGTGCTTCGTCGCCCAAGCGCACAGTCATCTGTCGATATCCTCGAGAAGTTGCGTGATGGTTCGGCCGCCGCGTCAGCCCTTCGGCAGTCCCTGCAGCAGAATTCTAATCACGTTCTCGCCCATGATCTTCGCGATGTCGGGCTCCGAGAACCCCTCGGCGAGCAAGGCTTCCGTCACGAGCGGAATGCCGGTGGCGTCGAACGCGGCGTGGGTGGATCCGTCCCAGTCGGAGCCGAGTCCCACGTGGTCGATCCCCGCCACGTCCACGGCATGCCGGATGGCCTTCGCGATGCCTTTGGGCGACACGTCGCACACGGCGCCGTCCCAGAATCCGATGCCGATCACGCCGCCATTCGCAGCCAGGCGCGTGAGCTGCTCGTCGGTCCAGTTGCGCGGTCCCGGGCAGACCGCCGCCACGCCGCCGTGCGAGACGACCACCGGTCGCGTCGCCATCGCCAGCACTTCATCCACCCCGGCGCGCGAGACATGCGCCAGGTCCACGATGAGCCCCTTCTCTTCCATCTTCTTCACGACCTGACGTCCGAGCGGCGTGAGTCCGCCTTTCGCGAGCCCGTGCGCGGAACCCGAGACGTCGTTGTCGAAGAAATGCGCGAGCCCCGCCATCCGGAAACCGTACGAGTAGAGCGCCTTGAGGTTGTCGAGCGAACCCTCGAGCACCTGCAGCCCTTCGATCGACAGGATGCCGATCACGAGTTCCTTCTTCACCTCGCGCGCCGCGAGTTCGCGCTCGAGTTCGCTCGCGGTGGTGACGAACACGAGTCCGCCGTTCGCGCGCTCGGCCGCCTCGTGCGCTTTGATGCTGGTCCACTTCGCGCGTTCGAGCAGGCTGGTCCACGTGCGCAGCG
>CAIRBD010000674.1 GCA_903876745.1 uncultured Gemmatimonadota bacterium | reverse complement strand
GTGCGTCCGGTGAGCGTGCTGCGCCCCGCCGTGCCGGCGTTCGTGGACGGCGCGCTGCAGGTCGCGCTGCAGAAACTCCCTGCCGATCGCTTCGCGACCGTGAAGGAGTTCGCCGACGCGCTGCGTGGCGGCACCGGCGCACGCGTCTTCACGCCCGGCGTGGGAGTCGCCGCGACATCGCGTTCGTCGCGCTGGCTGCTGCCCGCGATCGCGCTCAACGTGCTCCTCGCCGCGGGACTCGCGCTGGCGCTCACGCGCCGAGCACCCGAGGCGCCCGTCTCGCGGCAGCAGATCGCGCTGTGGCACACCTCGGTGCCCGGCCCCCTGGTGCCGAGCGCGACGTTCGTAGGCACGCAGGCGGCGATCACGCCCGATGGCGAGACGATCGTGTTCGTCGACTCGACGAACGGCTGGCAGCTCATGCGCAAACGCCGCAGCGTGGCGACGGCGGAGAAGATCGAGGGCACCGAGGGCGCCATCTCGACCTTCATCTCGCCTGACGGTGTGTGGATCGGCTTCGTGACGACGGACGGGCGCATCCTGAAGGTCGCGAGCGGAGGCGGCAAGCCGATCGTCGTCGCCGACGACGCAGGCCTCGAGTACAAGGCCGCCACGTGGCTCGATGACGGATCGTTCGTCTATGTGACGACCGATGGGAAGCTCGTGCGAGTGCCGCCGCCGGGCCACGGAGAGCGGAAGACGCTGCGGACGCCCGTGCGCTCCACGGCGCTGGTGGTGACGCTCAGTCCGCTTCCGGGGAGCAAGGCGTTGCTCTTCGGCTTCTGCCGCGCGAATTGCGCCTTCACGACCGACGCCTACCTCTACGATTTCGCCGCCGATTCGGCGCGTCTCCTCGCGCCGCGGGTGGTGGGTGCCTGGTACTCTCCCACCGGACATCTCCTTTTCACCGGCCGCGACGGCGGCCTCTTCGCCGCCGCGTTCGATCTGAGCTCGCTGACGCTCCGGTCCGAGCTGGTGCCGGTGATCGACAACGTGGCGCCGGGGCAGTTCGCCATCTCGGCCTCGGGATCGATCGTCTATGCGCTCGACGCCGGTGCGACGGCGCCCGCCGAACTGATGTGGGTGACGCGCGACGGCCACGCCGCGCCGTTCGATACGTCGTGGAAGGCCCGGTTCGACTATCCGGCGATCTCGCCGGACGGACGCAGCGTCGCCGTCAGCACGCGAGGCCGCACGACCGAGCTTTGGATCTACCGCGACGGCAAGCGACAGAAGGTCATCGCTCAGCTCGCCGTCGCCTGGCGCCCTTCGTGGTTCGCGGACAGCAAGTCGCTCCTCTTCATCGGCATCGCCGATCCCAACGCGAACTTCAAGGACGTGCGCGTCTGGCGGGCCGGCGCCGATGCCAGCACCGGGGTCGGCGAGGTCTTCCGGTACAAGTTCGGCGTCTACGAGGCCGAAGTGACGCCCGACACGCAGCACATTGCCTTCCGCGCGGACGAGGATGTCGGCACCGGCAACATCTACGCCAGACCGCTGCACGGCGACAGCGCATTGATCACGGTCGCCGCCGGCCCCAACAACGAACTCTCGCTCGCGCTCTCGCCCGACGGCCACCGAATCGCCTTCACCTCCGCCGACGGCGGCGTGCAGCAGGTGTACGTGCAGTCGTTCCCTGATGGCAAAAGCAAGCGTCTCGTCTCCCGCGGACGCGGCTACGAGCCGCGCTGGGCGCGCAGCGGCAAGGAACTGTTCTTCGAGAGTGGCGGCCGGTTGATGGCCGCCGAGATCGGCGGCGGTGCCGACATCTCGGTGGGCGAGCCGCGCGCGCTGTTCGGACTCGCGGGCTATGCGCGGGCGCGCAACCGCCAGCAGTACGACGTCGCGCCCGGCGACCAGAAGTTCCTGATGATCAAGGAGCCGCCGCCGCCGGCGATCCCGCCGGTGGTGTATGTGGAGCATTGGTTCCCGGAGCTGCTGGCGAAGGTGAAGAAGTGAGCGGCGCCTGCGTCGTTGTGACCATCGGTGATGAAATGACACCGAGCGCAATGCGACGGTGCCGACTTCTCCCGCTCGCGGCGCGATCATTGTGCCGCGGCAGCGAGAGGAAGCCTGCGAGGGTTGGTCACGTAGTGTCGCCGTTTTCGTGGACGTGCCCGAATGGCGAAACTGGTAGACGCATGCACTTCGCAGGTGCATGCCCGAAAGGGCGTGTGGATTCGAATTCCACTTCGGGCACGGCCGCCCGTATTGACTCGGCGGACCAGAACGCCTACGATTCTTGTACCTGCGAAGTGCACGTCGGCTTCGGCCGACAGCAAAGCCCGCGTGACCAATCATGGTCCGCGGGCTTTGTGTTGCCTTCACAGTTCGCGGAGGCCGCATGAGCGGCGATACGATCTCCCGCCTCACCGCGGCCCTCGCCGACCGCTACCGCATCGAGCGCGAACTCGGCGCCGGCGGCATGGCCACCGTCTACCTCGCGCACGATCTCAAGCATGATCGGGACGTCGCCATCAAGGTACTGCACCCCGAACTCGGCGCCGCCCTCGGCGGCGAGCGGTTCCTGAGCGAGATCAAGACCACCGCCAAGCTGCAGCATCCGCACATCCTCCCGCTGCTCGACAGCGGCGACGCCGACGGCCTCCTGTACTACGTGATGCCGCTCGCCACCGGCGAGACGTTGCGCGCGCGGCTCGAACGCGAACGGCAGCTGCCGATCGACGACGCGCTGCGCATCGCGCGCGAAGTCGCCGACGCCCTCGGCGCCGCACACGCACTCGGCATCATCCACCGCGACATCAAGCCCGAGAACATCCTCCTCCAGGGTGGGCACGCGATCGTCGCCGATTTCGGGATCGCGCTCGCGGTGCAGAGCGCCGGCGGCGCACGCATGACGCAGACGGGCCTCTCGCTCGGCACGCCGCAGTACATGAGCCCCGAACAGGCGATGGGCGAGCGCGTCATCGACGCCCGCGCCGACATCTACGCGCTCGGCGCCGTGACCTACGAGATGCTCACGGGCGATCCGCCGTTCACCGGCAACTCGGTGCAGGCGATCGTCGCCAAGGTGATGAACGAGCGTCCTGCGCCGCCGCGTGTGTTGCGCGACACCGTGCCGCCGCGCGTCGAGGCGGCGGTGATGCGCGCGCTGGCCAAACTCCCCGCCGACCGGCCGGCGGACGCGGCCGCCTTCACGGCGCTCCTCGCGGGCGACAGTGCGATCGACGCGTATGCGCCGCCGCCGTCGCAGGCGACATCGATCCGCCGCTGGCAGTTCGCGGCCGCGATCGGCCTCCTCTCGGCGGCGGTGGCCATTGCGGCGCCGTGGCGCTCCAACGCCGTGGCACCGGCGCCGGTGGTCCGATTCAGCATTCCCGCGTCCAGTTCCTCGCTCGGTCGAACGAGCATGCCCGCGGTCTCACCCGACGGGCGCGCCGTCGCCTACACCGAGCGCGCCGACAAAGCGAGCGGCATCTGGCTCCGCTGGCTCGATCGTGACGAGCCGGAACTGCTCCCCGGTACGGCGGAGGCGGGCGACATCGCCTTCGCGCCCGACGGCAAGGCGCTTGCGTTCGTGACCGAGGCCGGGGAGGTGCGGACGGTCGGAATCGACGGTCGTGGTGCGACCACGATCGCGAAAGGTGGTACGTCGACGGGCGGCCTATCGTGGGGCGCGGACGGATACATCTATTACAGCGCTGATGGATACGCGGGACCGATTCGCCGGGTCGCGAGTGGCGGCGGCACCGCGGAGGAGATCGCGCAGCCGGTGGCTGGCTCGGTGAAACCGACCGGCGAGGGCGCGCTCGCAAGCCCGTTGATGCTCGACGACGGTCGCGTGCTCCTCGCGGCGGCGGTCGGTCCGGGTCGGGCCGATGGTGAGATCGTCGCCTTCGACCTGCGCGCCAAGACGCGTAAGCACGTCGCGGCCGGGCTGCGGCCCGTGCACTGGCGGGATGGATGGCTGCTTATCTCGATGGCCGACGGTTCGATGGTCGCGCAGCGGTTCGATCCGTCGTCCCTGAGCGCCACCGGGTCCGCGATCCCGATGCTTGCGGGCGTACACACGCAGGATGCGCACTCGTTCCTCGGTGTAGGACGCGGCGGCACGCTCATCTACCGTCCGGCGACGAGCGCGGTGTCGCATCTCGTCTGGATGTCGCGTGATGGGCGGGAGTCCGAGGTGGATACTGCGCTCGCGCGCCCGTTCATCGACCTGGCGCTCTCGCCGACCGGAGATCGCGTGGCCGTCTCCGTGGATGAATCCGGCACGGGCCAGGGCGTCTGGGTCTACGATCTGGCGCGTCGGACGTTCACACGTGCCACGCACGCCGAAGACTACGCCTTCCGGCCGCGCTGGACGCCGGACGGGCGGCATCTGTTGTTTTCGGGCAATCACGGCGACAGCAGCGCCACACGGAACATCTGGTCCACCACGGTCGACGGCAGCGACAGCGTGAGACTCGTCGCGGCGTCGAAGCGCCACGCACAGGAGGCGATGTGGTCACCGGGGAGCGGGTACATCGCGTTCCGCTACGGCTTCAGCGACGGCACCACGCGCCGCGACATCCGGTACGTCTCGCCGGGCGACACGACGAGCCACCCGGTGGTCGCGACGAGCGCCGACGAGTACAACCCGGAAGTGTCGCCCGACGGCAAGTGGATGGCCTACGCCTCCGAGGAATCAGGACGCACGGAGGTCTACGTCATTCCATTCCCTGGCGGCGGGTCGCGGCAACAGGTGTCGAACGAGGGCGGACGCAATCCCGTCTGGGCGAACAACGGACGCCAACTGTTCTACCGAAGTTCCAAGGGCACGCTCGTCGCGGCCGACATCGATCCGGCGCGGACGAACCCGGTCGGCGCACTGCACACGATGTTCGACATCTCCCGGTTCTCGTTCGACGACAACGGCAAGTCGTTCGACGTCGCACCGAGTGGTGACCGTTTTCTCTTCGTCAAGCCGCCGTCGCGCGCCAGCATCAGCGTGGTGGTCAACTGGTGGAGCGAGGCGTCTTCCAAACTTTCCGCGGTGCGTCGCTAGATGACAGACTCGGGAATCGCCCGCCTCACCGCACCCGCACCACCACGTTCGCCTTCTTCGGCAGACTCGGATCGGGCGGCGTATCCTCAGGCCCGAACCGCAGCGTGTACGTCCCCGCCTGCTGCGGCGTGAACTCGAAGTCGTAGATCTCGCCCGGATCCATCTGCAGTTTCGCGGGGCGCACCGTCGCCTGCGACGGCGGGAGGTCAGCCCCGTCCTTCGCGACGGCGCGCCAGTTGAGGTGCGTGTCGCCGTCGAGCAGATCGACGATCGTGTGCAGATCGCCCGTCATGTCGATCATCCGGAACCGATAGGTCGTGCCGGCGCGCAGTTCCATCGGTTCGGGCTGCACCGCGCCGTTGAGCATCGTCGGCGTGTAGGGACCGAAGACGACGTTCGTCGTCGGACCCGCCGACGAGAAGAACAGCAGCCGGTCGTTCTCGGCGAGCGCCGTGCGCCCCTTCTCCACGACGACGATCGCGCCGTACAACCCGCCGGTGATCTGGTGGTCCTCGTTGAAATGCGAGTGATACATGAACGTGCCCACGCGCGGCGGCGTGAAGCGCACGGTGATCGAGTCGCCCGGTCCCACCGACGGCAAGATCTCCTTGTTCGCTCCGCTCCATCCGGGCACACCGTCGGGGAAGCTCTCGAGCTCGATGCCGTGCCAGTGCACGGCGGCGCGATCCTTCGTCTGGTTCACGATCGTGATCGCGACGCGCTGATCCTTCTGGAGAACGAGCGTCGGGCCCGGCGGAGCAGGGAGCGCGGCGGCATCGGCGGCGTCCTTCGTGCCGCCGAGCACGAACGCGTAGCCCGCGTGGTTGCCGTACACGCCCGGCTTCTGGCGCACGAGCAGGCGGATGGGCCGCGCGTCCGCTGCGGCCGCGACCTGCGGGCCCTTGGGCTTCACGCGCAATCCCAGCACGAGACCATACATCTGGTGCGGACGGTCGGAGGCGTGCTGCATCATCCCCATCTCGTCCATCGCGCCCATCTTGGTATCGAGCGATGCCGCCTCACCGAGATGCCCCGCGTAATGGCAGTGGAAGATCCAGTTCCCGGGCCGCGCCGGCACCCACGCCATCGACATCGTCTGGCCGGGGTCGAGGACCTCGGTGACCGCCATCCGGCGCTGGTCGGCGGTGTAGGCCGTATCCACCACGCCGTCGCCTTTGCGCTGCACCTGGAAATAGAACCCGTGCAGGTGCATCGGATGGTCCGACGCCGTCAAGTTCACGACGCGCCAACGCACCGAGTCGCCCTGCGTGAGGTCGATGCGTTCCGTGTGCGGCCACGACAGACCGTTGATCGCCATCGTGCCGCGGCCGAGTCCCGAGGGGCTCTTCTCGTCGATGGTGAACCACCACGACATCACGAACACGCGATCCGGGCTCGGCGCCACGCCTGCGGCGTCGATGACGATCGCGCCGTTGAGCTGCGTGTCGCTCTCGTTCGACGCCGACGCCGACCGTGCCGTGTAGAAATACGTGCCCGGCGTACCGGCGACGAAGCTGACCTCGCGCGACGCGCCGGGCGCGAGCATCAGGGTGTCGCCCGTCGCGTGCGTCGCGCTGAGCCCCGTGACCACCAGCGTGCGGTCCAGCGTGTTCCGCACCGTGGCGTGCACGGTGTTTCCCTGCGCCACGCGAAGGAGCGGTCCCGGGTTCGTGAGCGGCTTGCCCGACTCAGCCCACGCGGCCACGGCGAGCCCCGCGCCCTTGGGTCCCTCGGGCCGCCAGATGCCCGCGCGCGCCTCGAGATGCACGGTGAGCACCTTCCCGGCGAGCGTGCCGGCGGGCGTGCGGTTGTCGTTGGCGACGATCGATGCGGAGGCCGCGGGGCGAGGGATCGGCGTCGATGCGGCCGTGGGGCCGTTCGCAAACGCGACGGCGAAAGGAAGGACGACCAGCATGTGATACTCCTGCGCTCCGGGGGGACTGCGCGACAGCCGCGGAAGGTGCGCCACGGCAACGCGCAGGTCAAGGCGAATCCTCGCGGGATTCGAAACGAGGTGGCATCTTCCAGCTTATGGAATCCTTGGAATCCCTCTTCCGCCCTGCTGCGGCTTCCCAATGGGCGGTAGATTGTTCTCATGTCCACTGATCGCCGGAACATGACCGTTCGCATCGTGCCGCTCCGCAGTCCAGAAGCCGGCGACGGACGCGTACAAGGCACGGCCGCCGAGCGAGTGTCGCTGGTCGGCATTCTGAGCGCGGACGTCTGGGCGCGTACCCATCGGCCACTGCCGTCCTACACACGTGCGACCATGCCTGTGATCGTCACGACGTTGCGCTCGCGAAACGACTAGGTCGAAGTGATCGAGGATTTTCGCGACCTACTCGGCGAGTTACTCCGTGCGAACGCCCGGTTCCTGATCGTCGGCGCGCATGCGCTGTCGGTGCACGGGGTTCCCCGTGCCACCGTCGATCTTGATGTCTGGATCGACGCGTCACCGGAGAACGCCGCCCGAGTCTGGAAGGCACTCGCCGCGTTCGGCGCGCCGCTCGCGTCGCTGCAGATCAGCGAGTCGGACCTGGTGCGCCCCGATACCGTCGCACAGTTCGGCCTTCCTCCCTGGCGCATCGACATCCTTACCGGGATCAGTGGCGTGACGTT
>CAIRBD010000673.1 GCA_903876745.1 uncultured Gemmatimonadota bacterium | reverse complement strand
GCTTCAACGACGACGGCGTCACCGCGCTTTATCAGGGTCTGTTGCCGCGGCTCGCCGAGCATGGTTTGAAATGCAAACCGGGCAAGCTGCCCAAGGTCGCAGTCCGCGCCTCAAGTAACCAGACGGTGGTCATTCCGCCTTCGCGCAGCCGTTACCTCGCCGAAATCGCCGAATGCGTGCGCGGCTATCACGCGCACGCGCGCGAGCAGTCCAAGCTCGCACGCGAGCGCCAACAGTTGTCCGGGGCCAAGATCATGCTCGCGGCCGAGTGCAAGGAGCAGGTCGCCTCGCTCGACGCCCTTCTCGCCGCACGCGAAACGAAGCTGGATGCTCGCGCCAAGAAGCTGCTCGAAATGTGGCCGCAGATGCGATCCGCGTATGCCGGCGACGAATACGTGGTCAAAATCCGTGACAGCGAAATCCGCACCAAGCTCACGTCGACTAGTCTCTCAGGCAGCATTATCCGCAAAGTCGCACTGCCGCGGTTTGAGGACCATGGCGAGCTGTTGAAGTGGCTGCTGCTGGAGAACGTGCCGGGGTCCTTCCCCTATACCGCCGGCGTGTTTGCGTTCAAGCGCGAGAACGAAGATCCGACGCGCATGTTCGCGGGCGAGGGCGATGCCTTCCGCACCAACAAGCGCTTCAAGCACGTGTCGGCGGGCATGCCGGCGAAGCGCCTCTCCACCGCGTTCGACTCGGTCACGCTCTACGGTTTCGAGCCGGACGAGCGCCCGGACATCTACGGCAAGATCGGCAACTCGGGAGTCTCCATCGCGACGCTGGACGACATCAAGGTGCTCTACGACGGATTTGATCTCTGCAGCCCGAACACCTCGGTGTCCATGACCATCAACGGCCCGGCGCCGACCATGTTGGCGATGTTCCTCAACACCGCGATCGACCAGCAGGTGGACAAGTTCCGCTCGGACAACAGCCGCGAGCCGACCGAGGACGAGCGCGACAAGATCAAGGCGTGGACGCTCGCCACGGTGCGCGGCACGGTGCAGGCCGACATCCTGAAGGAAGACCAGGGGCAGAACACCTGCATCTTTTCGACCGAATTTTCATTGAAGGTGATGGGCGACATCCAGGAATACTTCGTCCACCACAACGTGAAGAACTTCTATTCGGTGTCGATCTCGGGCTATCATATCGCCGAGGCCGGGGCGAACCCGATCAGCCAGCTCGCGTTCACCCTGTCGAACGGCTTCACCTTCGTCGAGGCCTACCTCGCGCGCGGCATGCACATCGACGACTTCGCCGGGAACCTCTCGTTTTTCTTTTCCTACGGCATGGACCCGGAGTACACCGTGATCGGCCGTGTCGCGCGCCGCATCTGGGCGGTGGCGATGAAGAACAAGTACGGCGCGAACGAGCGCAGCCAGAAACTCAAGTACCACTCGCAGACCAGCGGACGAAGCTTGCACGCACAGGAGATCGCCTTCAACGACATCCGCACCACGCTGCAGGCGCTGATCTCGACTTACGACAATACGAATAGCCTGCATACGAATGCTTACGACGAGGCCATCACCACGCCGACCGAGGACTCGGTGCGCCGCGCCATGGCGATCCAGCTCATCATCAACCGTGAATGGGGACTGGCGAAGAACGAGAACCCCAATCAGGGCGCGTTCATCATCGACGAGCTCACTGACCTGGTGGAAGAGGCGGTGCTGAAGGAGTTCGAGGCGATCTCCGAGCGCGGCGGGGTTTTGGGCGCGATGGAGACCG
>CAIRBD010000672.1 GCA_903876745.1 uncultured Gemmatimonadota bacterium | reverse complement strand
CTTGGTGCTCGCGGCGGCGCCCGCGAGCAGTGCGCTCGCGGCGAGCCACGCCCACCGCGCGTTGCCGGCGCGACGGCGCGCCACGAGAAACGCCGTCACCGCCGCGAGCCCGAACCAGGTGAGCACGCTGTCCATCAGCACGAAGCGCGATTGCACGAGCAGCGCGTTGTCGAGCAGCAGCATCGCGGCGCCGAACAACGCGATGCGCCGGCTGGCGCCCAGCTGGCGCAGCAGCAGCCAGAACGTGGGGATGATCAACGCCCCGGCGATCGCCGGGAGCAGCCGGAGTTCGGGCGCGCTCGTTCCCGCCAGCAGCTGAGCGCCGGGAACGCGCATCAGCCACGCCGTGACGGCGAACAGCAGTTTGCCGAGCGGCGGGTGGACGTCCAGGTAATACGCGCCGCTGAAATACCGCGAGGCGAAGTCCTCGAAGTGCACTTCGTCCCACACGATCTCACGCGGCGTGAACAGCCGCCAACAGCGCGTGATGAACCCCAGCGCCGTGAGCACGAGCACTTCGGGGGGAACGGAGAATCGGCGGCGCGCGGAGCCCATGCGCCAAGAATAGCGCGACGGCGGCCGGTCGCACACCGGCGCGCCTTCGTGTTCTGCGACGGCGGCCGGTCAGGCCACCGTCGGACGCCGGTCGCTGACCACGAGCAGTCCCAACAAGATCCCGGCAACGATCAGGAACAGCAGGAATGTCGCGCCGCTCGGCCACGGTCCGGGGTGATACCCTCCACCAAAACTGCGCATGAAGGCATGGCGCACATAGTCGTCAAAGGACTCGCCCGCGGCATCGGCGAATGCTTCGGGGAACGGGCGGTCGGACGCCCAGAGTCTCTGGAAGCGCACCGCGCCGAGGTCGGTGGCGAGCATCGGCACCGACACGCGCTGGAGCCACGTCAGGGGATCGTTCCACGGTACGGTGGCGGTCCCGTGAAGCCACGAGGCGCGTGACGACAGGTACGCGTCGAACGCCGCCCGCGAGCAGGCCGCGCCGCCGCGCGCGACGCAGGTGAGCGCCAGGTACGTCACCCGGGTGTCGAGCTGCCCCATCATATAGAGCTCGTTGATGATATCGGGCACCCACACGCCCCTGCGGTTCAGGCTGTCGGCGCGGTACGAGCCCATGCGCGCGGTGCCCTGAAAGGCCTGCGCTTCCATGAACTCGCGCATCGTCGAGCCCGGCGCGCCGAACGCGGCGTACCAGAAGCACGGGCCGAGTGGGTTGCCCTTGGTCATCGCGTTGACGAAGGCGCCCTGTTTGAACGCCACCGCGCAGGTGCTGCCGCCGAGTGAATCGGGGAGCACCACCCAGGCGGCGCTGACGACGGAGTTGTTGCGTCGCCCCAACGGGCCGTCGCCTTCGGCGAGGGCGACCGGAATCTCGATGAGCGTCGTGTGGATCACCGGCGCGCCGTCGCGATGCGCGCGCGCCCGCAGTCGCGCCACGGAATCGCCGATGGACCGCACGTTGCTGTCGATCACGGCGCGGAGCAGCGCGCTCGTCGCGGGCACGGACCCCGGCGCCCACGCCACCGTGGCGGTGTCGGCGGCGCGCGGCACGTTCACGAGCGACTGCCGCACGAATGCCCGGGCCGCCTCGGCGCGCAGACGCAGCAGGCGCCGCTGCTCGGCGACGGTCGCGCGGTAGAGTGCAGCGGGCGTGCCGTACCGGCCGGAGTTCGCGGTCCACTGCTCCCCGCGGCGATAGAGCCGCGCCCAATCAGGGAGCGCGAGCGACAGCCCGAGCAGACCGCCGAGGAGCGTGACGAGTATCCAGCGAGGCGTGTTCAGGCGCACGAGGGCCTCCGGCGCGCGATCAGGAAGAGGAGCGTCGTCATCCACAGCACGCCGAACGAGGCGCCGAACACCTCGTGGCGGGGGCGTGAGGCGGTCACGCGTCGCTGCCACACCGCGAGCAGCGAGTCGAGCGGCACGCCGGCCGCCGCCTCCACGCGCTGGATGTCGTCTGCCGGCGCGGTCATCATGCGGTCGATCGCTTTGGGGCCGCCGATCTCCAGGGCGAGCGCCACCAGCGAGCTATGCACCGCGTCGAGCGGTACCGGATACGGCAGCATCATGTTGTGCGCCCGCGTCGCGTTCGGCGAGACAGCGTGTGACGATCGCCTTGCGCTCCGGCGAGGCCTTCGTCCAGTCGTGACCTTTGACGATACCCGGATAGTCGGCCGGTTCGTACCAGTCATCGAGCGTGGGCACCGGCCCGGGCGGGAGGAGGAGGCGCCGGCACTCGCGCGCGTCGCCGCCGATGCACCGTCGCGCGACGGAACTCGGCGACGACGCGGTCCACTCGGCGATCTCGGTCCACCCCGCCTCGGTCACGCGCGCCGCCGGAATCGCGCCCAGGCGTCGCGACGGATGCGCCGGATGCGCCGGCGCGAGCTTGCCGGTCACGATGTCGGCGGCCGCGCGCTCCACGTACTCCGACACGCGATCGGCACGTCCCGGGAGCGTCGCGCTGAGCGTCTGATAGCCGCCGGCACTGCGCAGTCGAAGCGAGAACTCGCGGATCCCCGTCCACGGGCTCGGGCGTTCGTGCGCGATGAACTCCGCCGCGCCCACCGTGCGCGGCGCGGCGTCGCCTTGAATGTTCGTGATGTGCGACGTGGCGAGACGCGCGGCATCGCGCAGCAAGCCGAGGACGCGCGGACTGACGGACGTGTCGTACCGGATGTGCACCAGGCCCTCGTCGAGCTTCAACGGGGGGACGGCACTCTCCGCGGCGGCCGTGAGCGAATCCGTGAGGCGGCTGAGCGAGTCAGATCGCCGCGCCGATTCGGCGAATCGCACGGCCAGCGGGCGCACGTCCGTCCGCTGCGCCGCGGCGCCGCGAGGCATCCCGAGTGCGAGGACGCCAAGCAGCACGGCCGCCACGAACCCGCGCGTGGTGCCCCGCAGTGCGTCACACATCGATGAGCGCCCAGCGCGAGAAGAACACCGAGATGGGACTCGGCGGGTTGAACAGCGTCTGCCAGAACCAGGGCGTTCCGAGATCGAAGCCGAAGGCCGCGATGGTCAGCGGGATGGCCAGGAGCGCGAGCACCAGCAACAACGCGACGAGCGTCGCGCGGCGCCCCGAGAGCTGCACGAGCGCCGTCCACAGCGCAAAGCTGAGGAGCGACGCGAGGAGGAACCGGAAGGCGACGCCGCCCGCGTAGGTGTGCAGCGTGTCGGGAAGCGGCACCGTCATCACGGCCAGCGTGCCGCCGATCCACACCGCGGCGGCCGGGATGAGGAGCAGGGTGATGCCGATGAGCGTGCGGTAATACAGGTAGCGGCGCCACGCGATGGGCAGCGAGAGCGCGTACACGTACTTGCCCTGCACGTCCGGGAAGGAACTCGCCGACTGCACGGCGATCCCCGTGAGGACGGCGAGGAAGGCGAGGCCGAAGCCGAGCGCGGCGGTGAACGCCGTGAGCTCGCGCG
>CAIRBD010000671.1 GCA_903876745.1 uncultured Gemmatimonadota bacterium | reverse complement strand
GCCCCCTGACTGCCGCCGACGACGAGGATGGTGTGCCCCTTGAAGAACGCGCCGTCGCAGATGGCACAGTAGGAGACCCCCTTCCCCGCGAATTCGGTCTCGCCCGGCACGCCAAGCTTCACGGGCGTGCCGCCGGCCGTGACGATGACGGCGGGAGACGCGAACACGTCGCCCGATTCCGTGGACGTCTCGAATGTGCCGTCGGCCACTTTCGTGATGCGCTCGACGCGCACGTATTCCTTCACCTCGGCGCCGAACTTGCGCGCATGGCTCGCGAACTTGTCGGCGAGCTCGTACCCGAGCACGTGCTCGAAGCCGATGTAGTCCTCGATCACTTCGGTGTTCAGCAGTTCGCCGCCGGGCATCCCCTGCTCGAGGACGGCCGCTTTGAGGAGCGAGCGGCCGGCATACATGCCGGCGCACAGCCCTGCGGGCCCTGCGCCGATGATCACGACGTCGTAGTCAAAACGTGCCACGGGTTCTTCCGGAAATTGGGTAGTGCAATTACACCTGCCGGCGGCTGGATGTGTAGACGGCAGGGCGGCCGGGGCGCTCACGCACTGAACGCATCAGTCGAGCGCGAGGATCCCAAGCGCGCCGTGGCAATGCGACACCGAGCCCACGAGCACGCGTGCCCGGGGAGCCGGCGCGAGCGCCGCGACCAGCGCGTCGGCAGCGAGTACGTCGGCCACGTCGATCATGCCGACGCCGTACGCGCGGTGCGTGCAATGCAGCAGCGCCGCCGCGTCCCAGTCTGATGGAGCCGGCGCCACGGCCCGCGAGGGCGCACGCCGCAACGCCTCCGGCAGACTCCAATCCCGTGCGCCTCGCGTATGCGGGCACATCGCCGGTTCGATGCAGTTCACCGGGCAGAGCCACTCGGCGAAGCTCACATAGCGTGCCGCGTCGGCGCCGCGCTGCCACGGCACGCCCGGCACCTCGGCGGGCGCCCGCATCGCGATGCTCCTGCCCGGCTGACGGGCTTCGGCCGCGCGCGCGAGCCAGTGCAGGAACAGGTGCGGCATGAGCGGCGACGGCACGACGGCATCGCGGGCGTCGGCTCCGGCGAGGAACACATCGAAGAAATCCGCCCACTCCGCCACACGCAACTCGAACGGCAAGGCGGCGGGGTCGGCCGGCTTCGTGGCCACCAGGCAGTTCGCGTCGCGGTCGACGACGACGAGCCGCTCGAGGTGCAGTGCGCCGCGCGCGACGCCCCGCCGCAACTGGCGCACGTAATACGCCCCATAGCAACCGCCGCCCACGACGACGACGGTGCCGTAGTCGCGCTGGGGCGCGTCAGCGTGCGCCGTGCCGCCCGCCATCGACGAACAACGTCTCGCCGGTCACGTACGGCGCCGTCGCGAAGTAGAGCACGGCGCCCGCCACATCCTCCGGCGTTCCGAGCCGGCGGAGCGGCGTCGCGGCCGCGGCCTTCGCCTGCTCCGCAGCGGGCCACCCCTCTGGTGCGAGTACGGTGCCGGGCGCGACGGCGTTCACGCGCACGCGCGGTGCGAGCGCGCCGGCCAGCGCACGCGTCATGTCGGCCACGGCCGCCTTGGCGATGCCGTGCGGGACGAACTGCGGCCACGATTCGAATCCCATGTGGTCGCTGATGTTCACGATCGCGCCGCCGGCCAGCCCCATCGCGCGCGCCGCGGCGAGCGAGAGGAAGAACGGCGCGCGCAGATTGAGCGCGAACACGTCGTCCCATTCGGCGGGGGTCACACTGACGAGCGGCGTGCGCCGCATCGACGCGGCGGAGTTGACGAGCAGATCGATGCGCCCGAATCGCGCCGTGACCGCATCCATCAGGCGGGCGGCCGCATCGTCCCCACGGAGATCGGCGGCGAACCGCGCGCCCTCGCCGCCGG
>CAIRBD010000670.1 GCA_903876745.1 uncultured Gemmatimonadota bacterium | reverse complement strand
GACGATCTTGCCGGTGTTCTGAGCGGTAGCGGTGGTCATTTTGGTCAGTGTCAGGAAGACAAGTTTGCTAACAGCCGTTCACGGTGAACCGTTTACCGTTAACGGTGAACCGTTAACGTTTCTTGCAGTTTCGTCAGCCAGTGAGCGCCGCCGCGCCACCCACGATCTCCGCGATCTCCTGCGTGATGTTGGCCTGGCGCGCGCGGTTGTAGGTACGGCGGAGGTAGTTCAGCATCTCGCCCGCATTGTCGGTGGCGCTCTTCATCGCGTTGCGGCGGGCCGCCTGCTCGGCGGCCGCCGTCTCGACGAGGGCGCGGTAGACGACATTGCGGACGTACGCCGGCAGCAGCTCGGTGAGGATGTCGGCCGCCGACGGGAACAGCAGGTAGTCCTTCTGCGCGCCGGTGGTCGACGGCGCCGCCACGGGGAGCACCTTCGTGCTCACCGGCGGCGCCGACAGCGCGGATTTGTACAGCGAATGCACCACATATACCGCGTCCACATCGCCGCTGATGAAGCGCGTCATCAGCCCCTCGACGAGCGACGTGGCGTCGTGCGACGTCGGCGCTTCGGAGATGTCGGTGCGCTGCGTGGCCATGGCGCGGCCCACGTAACGGAAATACCCCGCGCCCTTGCGGCCGACGATGTGCAGCTCCACCGCGACGCCCTCGCCCTCGAGCTGCGCGACGAGCTGCCGCGCCTCGCGGATCAGGTTGGCGTTGAAGCCGCCGGCCAGGCCGCGATTCGAGGTGAGCAGCAGCACGGCAGCGGTCTTCGTGTGCGCGGGCTGCCGCAGGAGCGGGAAACGCTCAGCGAGCTCGGCGTTGTACAGACTCGAGAGCACGTCCGTGAGCGCCTTCGCGTACGGGCGCGCGGAGACCACGCGGTCCTGGGCGCGCTTCATCTTGGACGTGGCGACCATCTCCATCGTCCGCGTGATCTTTCTGGTGTTCTCGGTCGAGGTGATGCGACCGAGGAGTTCACGTCCTTTCGCCACTTAGGACCCCAACTGCGGGTTAACGGTAGACGGTTAACGGTGAACGGTTAACCGTGAACAGCAGTTGCCTCGCCTGCCTACGCGACCGTCTTCTTGTACGCCTCGATGGCGCGCTTGAGATCGGCCTCGTTGTCCTTCGAGAGTGCCTTCTCGGCGCGGATCTTGTCGCCGACCTGCGGATACTGCGACTTGAGGAACGCGTGGAAACCCGTCTCCCACGCGCGCACCTTGGCGGTGGGGACGTCGTCGATGAACCCGTTGCTCACGGCGTAGATGATCGTGACCTGATCTTCGACGGCCATCGGCTGGTACTGCCCCTGCTTGAGCACTTCCACCGTACGCGCGCCGCGGTCGAGCTGCCGCTTGGTGGCGGCGTCGAGGTCGGACGCGAATGCGGAGAAGGCTTCGAGTTCGCGGAACTGCGCGAGGTCGAGGCGCAGGCGGCCGGCGACGCCCTTCATCGCCTTGATCTGCGCCGAGCCGCCCACGCGGCTCACCGAGATGCCCACGTTCACGGCGGGACGCACACCCGAGTAGAACAGGTCGCCCTGCAGGAAGATCTGACCGTCGGTGATGGAGATGACGTTCGTCGGGATGTACGCCGACACGTCGCCGGCCTGCGTCTCGATGATGGGCAACGCGGTGAGCGAGCCGCCCGGCTTGAGGATGGTCACGCCATCGCAGACCTTCGGGTCGCTCGACAGCTTCGCGGCGCGCTCGAGGAGGCGCGAGTGGAGATAGAAAACGTCACCCGGGAACGCTTCGCGGCCCGGCGGGCGGCGCAGCACGAGCGAGAGCTGGCGGTAGGCGGCGGCCTGCTTGGAGAGGTCGTCGTACACCGCGAGCGTCGCCAT
>CAIRBD010000669.1 GCA_903876745.1 uncultured Gemmatimonadota bacterium | reverse complement strand
CGGTCAGCACGCCGGAGAGACAAAGATAATATTGCTCGCCCGTCCCGCCGAAAGCGGTGTTGTTTCCCGCCAACAAACCGCCGCCTGACGCCACATTGATCGGATTTTTCAAAAGTTTCAGCACCGTGCCACCGCCGTTGCCGGCGCGTGCGACTGTGAGGACGAACGAGTTCGGCGCGAACGTGGCGGTGACCGACGCCGCAGCAAAGGAGTTGATGGCGCACACACCGAACGCCCCGGAACAGGTGCCGCCGCTCCATTCGACGAACCGGGAACCAGCACCCGGCTGCGCGGTGAGCGTCACCTGCGTGCCGATCGTGAAGTTGCTGGTGCACGAGGCGCTGCAGCTCAGACCGATGGGCTGCGAGGTCACGCTCCCCGTGGCGCCACCCGAGGTGGCCACGGTGAGTGAGAGCGCCGCCGCGTTGCGCACGAACGTCGCGGTGACCGACGCGCTCGCCGTCACGGGAACGGTGCACACCGGGCCCGACGTGCCGGCGCACGCGCCGGCCCACCCGCCGAACGACGAGGTACCATCGGGCGCCGCGGTGAACGTCACCGGCGAGCCGTTGGCGAACGACGCCGAACATTGCGTGCCGCAGGAGATGCCCGCGGGTGTCGATGTCACGGTACCCACGCCGTTGCCGATGACGATCGCCGACAGCGTGAACGAGCCCGGTGCGAACGTCGCGTTCACCGTCTGCGAACTGCCGATCGTGATCGCGCAGGGACCGTTGCCGGTGCAGGCGCCGCTCCAGCCGGTGAAGATCTCCGCCGCGCCGGGCTTGGCCGTGAGCGTGACGGCGCTCCCCAGATCGAACGACCCGACGCAGGTCAGGCCGCAGTCGATCCCCGCCGGCGATGACCACACGGCATCGGCCGGCGTGCCCGTCACCTTCACGGTGAGCGGGGCTTGCCGGCGGGTGAACGTGGCGGTCACCGTCTGCGCCGAGGTAGCCGCGACGACGCAGGCGCCGGTGCCCGTGCAGGCGCCGCTCCAACCGGTGAACGCGGACGTCGCATCGGCCGTCGGCGTGAGCGTCACGTTCGCAGCGTAGGCGAAATCGAAGGCGCAGGTCGTCGGGCAACTCACCCCGGCGGGCGTCGACGCCACGGACCCGCCGCCATTGCCCGCGACGGCCGCGGTGAGCGTCACCGGCTTGTGCGTGAACGTCGCTGTGACGGACTGTTTGCCGTCCATCGTCACGGCGCAGCCGCCCGTGCCGGTGCACGCGCCGCTCCAGCCGGTGAACGTCGAGTTCGCATCCGGCGTCGCGGTCAGCGTCACGACGGACAGCGAGTCGAAGCTGGCGACGCACGCGGTACCGCAGGTGATGCCCGCCGGGCTCGAGGTCACGACGCCACCGCCGCTGCCGATCGTGGTGAGCTGCAGCCCGCTCTGTACCTTCGGCGCGCTGGTCGGCGCGACCACCAGGCTCGCCCGCGTCCCGCGGAACTCCTCGGCCGTGAACAGCATCGTGTACGAACCCGCGACGCCGACGGAGAGATTGCTGAAGCGCGCGACACCGTCGACGAGTCGCACCGTCGTCAGGCCTTTCAGCGCGACGGCTGTTCCTTCGAGCGATGCCGAGACGTTCGCGTTCCCCTTCACCAACTGGCCCCCGGCGTTGCGGAGTTCCACCACGGGCTGCGTGGTGAACGCGACGCCCGTGACCGCGCCCGCTGGCGCCCGCGTCACGACCAAGGCCGGACGCGCGTTGCCGTTCCCGTCGTACGCATCGTCGTCGGCGCTGCCCGACCGGGCGGCGACCGCGATCTTCACCCGGATTTCGAGCGGGCTCCGATCGGCCCCCGGCGCATCGACGAACACCGATCCTTCATACTCCCCGCTCGCGCGCGCATTGTTCGTGACCGCGATGCGCAACTTGGTCGGCGTGCTCGTGCCGTCGAGCGTCGCGGCGACGAAGCCCGTCGGTACGACACTCTTGACGGTCAGCCCGGTCAGCCGACCGCCGCTCTTTTCGGTCAGCGATACTACCGCCGGAGCCGGCAACGCGGCGCCGATCGTGAGCGAGAACTCCACGCTCTCGTCCGACGCCTGGAGCGCCGGGGCACGAACGGCGCTCGCCGGAACGTCGATCCCTACCACAGCCGGTGCGGTGGGTGTCTGCGCTTCGCGACCGCAGTTGAGCAGGAGAATGACGCCTGCTGCGGGGATGTACAACGCGCGACCGAGTCTCTTGAAAATGCGCGGAGTGGGCGTCATGAGTCGGATTGGAGACAGGGGTCGGGATTCAGAGCGATCCCTCCGCGCGACACGGAATGTCGAGAGAAGCCGTCGGCTCTGTTCACGAGCGCTAACCGGACACGGGCGAGGAAGGGTCAAGCATCCGACCGCCTTGACGGTTTGTCAAGCGGAGGACGAGTAACCGGAAGCGAGTAACCCCTCAGTGCGGATAGCACAGTCCGTCTCAACTCACGCTACAGCCACCGCGCCGGCCGCGCCGTGGGGGCAATGGCGCGCCGGGTTTCCATGGCGAGTCCGTCCACCGGTCCGTCTTTCCGAAGCGACGTCATCGACCGCGCGTCCACCTCATCCTCCGCGGATCAGCGCGGGCAGCACGCTGATCCAACGCGGCGCCTCGCGCAGGCCGCACCACGTTCTGACGACGATCCTCGACAAGCCGCCGACGACGGGAGCCCAGAGGGCGTGCGCCGTATCCTTCCACGTGCTACGCGTGGATCATCCGCCCCATCGCGTCCAGCGTCGCCTCGGCGATCGCTTCGCTCAGCGTCGGGTGCGCGTGGATCGCCAGTTCGATCTCCTCGACCGTGAACTCGTTCTCGCGGGCCACGGCCAGTTCGTGGATCAACTCCGTGGCGTGCGCGCCCACGATGTGCGCGCCGAGGATCTCGCCGTACTTCACGTCGCGGATGATCTTCACGAAGCCTTCGGTCTCGCCTGACGTGCGGGCGCGGCCGTTGGCGCTGAAGGGGAACTTCCCGACCTTGTACTCGAGCTTCCGCTCCTTGCACTGCGCCTCGGTGAGGCCGATGCTGGCGACCTCCGGGCTGCAGTAGGTCGCGTTGGGGATGTTGCCGTAGTTCAGCGGGTGGAAGTGCTTCCCGGCGATCACCTCGGCGACGATCATCCCCTCGCGCTCGCCCTTGTGGGCGAGCATCGGCGGGCCGGCGACGTCGCCGATGGCGTAGTAGCCGGCGATGTTCGTCTCCATCTTCTCGTTGATCTTGATGAACCCGCGCTCCGTGGTGGCGATGCCGAGTTCCTTGAGGCCGAGGTTCTCGATGTTCGGCGCGCGACCTGCGGCGACGAGCACCTTCTCCACCTCGACGTCCTGCTTCGCCCCGCCGGCGTCTACGCTGAAGGTCACCGACGTCTTGCCGATCTTGGCGCCGCTGAGCTTGGCGTTCACGAGCACGTCGATGCCGCGCTTCTTGAAGCTGCGCCCCACCTCGGCGCTCGCGTCCTCGTCTTCGAGCGGGAGGATGCGCGGCGCGACTTCGACGAGCGTGACCTTCGTGCCGAACGCGTTGAAGAAGTAGGCGAATTCGACGCCGATCGCTCCCGCGCCGATGATGATGATGTCTTTCGGCTGCTCGGCGAGAACCATCGCCTGCTTGCTGCCGATCACGCTCTTCCCGTTGAAGG
>CAIRBD010000668.1 GCA_903876745.1 uncultured Gemmatimonadota bacterium | reverse complement strand
TCGTCAACGATCCCTGGTGAGAGCACTGTGGGCCGTGGCGCCGTCGAGATCGACGGTCGCCGCGTGTGTACCGCCGGTGGTCGCCGCTCCCACGACGACCTCGACGGCCAACGTTTCGCCGGCGATCCACTGCCGGTGTTCCTCCGCCGCGGCCTGCACCGCGTCGGGCCCCGCGATCTCGAGCCGGATGCGGTCGCTCACCGCCAGCCCCGACTCCTTCCGCAAACGCTGCACGCGACTCACGAGTTCGCGCGCCATCCCCTCGGCGCGTAATTCGGGCGTGATCTCCGTCTGCAACGCGACCGCCCACCGGCCGTCCGTCGCCACGCCGCGCAGCGTCACCTTCACGTCCTCGGGTCCCACCGCATAGACCCGATCCTCGACCGCGACGTTCACCGTCGCGCCGAAATGCACCGCCAACACCTGCTCGGCGTTCCACCCTTCGATCGCCGCGCCCAGCGCCTTCATGTCCTTGCCCGCACGCTTCCCCAGCACCTTGAAGTCGGCCTTCGACTCCGCCGTCCCCACCTGCGCGAAATCCGTCGCGACGGTGACGGCCTTGATGTTCAGCTCGCTCAGCACGAGCCCGCTCAGCGCATCGGGGTACGCCAGGTCCCGCTTCAACGCGAACACGTGCATCGCGCGGAGCGGCTGCCGCACGCCGATCCCCACGCTCTCGCGCTGCGCGCGCCCGAGCGTGACGATGGCGCGCGCGTCGTTCATGGCCGCGTCGAGCGCAGCCCCTTCGGTGTACGGCGCGGCGCGGACGTAATCTGTCAGATGCACCGTCTCGCCCGTGAGCTCGCGGTGTATCCAGTCCGTCACGAACGGCGCGAACGGCGCGAGAAGACGGCAGCTCACCGTGAGCACTTCGTGCAGCGTCGCGAACGCCGCGCGGTTGTCGGGCGACGTGACGTCGTAGAACCGGTCGCGCGACAGCCGCAGGTACCACTTCGAGATGTCGTCGTCCACGAACGCCATCACGGCGCGCGCCGCATTCGTCGCGTCGTAGTCGAGCAGCTGGGAGTTCGCCTCGGCTTCCACCGCGGCGAGCCGGCTCAGGACCCACCGGTCGAGCAGCGGACGGTCGGCCGGCGCCGGATCCGCGCCCGACGGCGCCCACCCGAAGTTCGCGAGCTCGGCCCAGAACTTGTAGACGTTCTTCAGCGTGAGCAGGAACCGTCCCGCGCCGTCGCGGATCACGGCTTCATCGAAGTTGCGCGGCGTCCACACCTGGCTGCTTGCCACGAGGAACAGGCGCACCGCATCGGCGCCGTGGCGCTCCATCACGCTCCACGGGTCCACCGCGTTGCCGCGGCTCTTCGACATCTTCTGCCCCTTCGCGTCGCGCACGAGGTCGTTCACCACCACGGCCTTGTACGGCGCCGACGTGTCCCCCGGCTTCGACGGGTCGGCGTTGTTCGGCAACGCGTCGCCCAGCCCGGTCGCGATCGCGAGCAGCGAATAGAACCACCCGCGCGTCTGATCGAGCCCCTCGGCGATGTAATCCGCCGGGTACT
>CAIRBD010000667.1 GCA_903876745.1 uncultured Gemmatimonadota bacterium | reverse complement strand
CGACAACCGGCTGCAGGTGGAAGGGTCGGGCGCGATCACGATCGTGGACGCGAGCGGGATCGAGTTCTCGTCGATGGACATCGCGGACGAGGGCGATCCGATCTGCCTGATCGGGCTGACGATGCACATCCTCGTCGCGGGCGCGAGCTACGACCTGCACACGCGAGAGGCGTTCCCCGGCGCCCTCGCCCAACGGAAAGGATAGTCCGCCATGCGTGTGCTCGAGCGCAACGTCTATGTGGGTCCGTCGCTGTACGCGCAGTTCCCCGTCATCCGGTTGCTGCTCGATCTCGAGGCGCTCGAGGCGTGGCCGACGTCGCGGCTCGGCGCGTCATTCATCGATGGGCTGATCGCCGCACTCCCGGGCCTGCAGGAGCACGGCTGCTCGTACGGCGAGCCCGGCGGCTTCATCCGTCGCATGCGCGAAGACGAAGGGACGTGGCTCGGCCACGTGATCGAGCACGTGGCGATCGAGATCCAGAACATCGCGGGCATGCACGTGACGTTCGGCAAGACGCGTGACGGTGGGAAGCCCGGCGTGTACAACGTCGTGTACGAATACGAAGGCCGTGAAGAAGGGATCGCGGCCGGCGAGCTCGCGCTGGTGCTGGTGGCCTCGCTCGTTCCCGACGAGGCGCGCCCGGCGCGCGCCGTGCCCGAGGGGTGGGCGTGGCCGGTGGCGCGCGATGACTACATCCGGTTCGCGCAGCGGCGCGCGTTCGGGCCGAGCACGGCGAGTCTCGTGCGCGCGGCGGAAGAGCGCGAGATCCCGTGGATCCGGCTCAACGACCAGTCGCTCGTGCAGCTCGGCTACGGCCGGTATCAGCAGCGCATCCAGGCGACGGTGACGGGGCGTACCTCGCACATCGCGGTGGAACTCGCCGGCGACAAGGAGGAGACGAACAAGCTCCTCTCGGCGCTCGGCCTGCCGGTGCCCAAGCAGGAACTCGTGCAGAGTGCCGACGCGGCGGCGCGCGCGGCGCGGCGCATCGGGTATCCGGTGGTGGTGAAGCCGTACAACGGCAACCACGGGCGCGGCATCTCGATCCATCTCACGACCGAGGACGAAGTGCGGCACGCGTTCGGCGTGGCGCGCGAACACTCGCGGAGTGTGATCGTCGAGACGTTCGTGACGGGGGACGACCACCGTCTGCTCGTGGTGGACGGTGAGCTGGTGGCGGCGACGCGCCGCACGCCCGGCCACGTGGTGGGCGACGGCACACGGACGGTGCGGGCGCTGCTCGACGCGGTGAACGCCGATCCGCAGCGCGGCGTGGGGCACGAGAAGGTGCTCACGCGCATCGAGCTCGACGAGCAGGCGGCGATGATGCTGGCGCGCGTGCACTACACCGCCGACAGCGTGCCCGCGGCGGGCGAGGTGGTGCTGCTGCGTGCGACGGCCAACCTGAGCACGGGTGGCACGGCCACGGATGTCACCGACATCATCCATCCCGACAACCGCGAGATGGCGGTGCGGGCCATCAAGGCGATCGGACTCGACGTGGGTGGCGTGGATTTCCTCACGTCGAACATCGCCGAGAGCTACAAGCGCGCGGGCGGTGCGATCTGCGAAGTGAACGCGGCGCCGGGCTTCCGCATGCACGTCGCGCCGAGCGAAGGCAAGGCGCGTGACGTGGCGGGCCCGGTGATCGACATGCTCTTCCCGCAGCACGCACCGAGCCGCGTGCCGATCGCCGCCGTGACGGGGACGAACGGCAAGACGACGACGGCGCGCATGCTCGCGCACATCTGCAAGATGGCGGGGCACACGCCGGGACTCACGACGACCGACGGCGTGTACATCGACGGGCAGCGCACGGTCGAGGGGGACATGACCGGCCCGACGGCGGCGAAGATGGTGCTGATGGACCCGTCCATCGACGTGGCGGTGCTCGAGACGGCGCGCGGCGGGCTGCTGCGCGCGGGGATGGGGGTGCGGTGGGTGGACGTGGGCGCCGTGCTCAACGTGCGCTCCGACCACCTGGGCCAGCGCGGCATCGACACCGTGGAGCAGCTCGCCGAGGTGAAGCGCATCATCGTGGAGATCGCGCACGACACGGCGGTGCTCAACGCCGACGATCCGCTGGTGCTGCGGATGGCCGCGTACACCGAGGCCAAGCATCTCTGTTACGTGACGCTCACGCCGAACCATCCGCTGGTGCGCGAGCACATCCGGGCCGGCGGCCGCGCGGTGGCGCTCGAGGGCGGCGTGAACGGGCAGATGATCACCATCTACGACAAGGAGCGGCACATCCCGCTCCTGTGGACGCACCTGATCCCGGCGACGCTCGAAGGGCGCGCGATGCACAACGTGCAGAACGCGATGTTCGCGGCGGCGATGGCGTTCGCGATGCACATGAAGCTCGACGCCATCCGGCAGGGGCTGCGCACGTTCGACTCGACGTTCTTCCAGGCGCCGGGGCGCATGAACGTGTACTCGGAGCATCCGTTCAAGGTGATCTTCGACTACGCGCACAACGCGCACGCGGTGGGCGTGATGGCCGATCTCGCGCACCGGCTCGAGGTGAGCGGACGGCGGATCCTCGTGCTCGCGGGTCCGGGCGACCGGCGCGACGAAGACCTGCGCGCGATCGCCGACGTGGTGGCGGGGCGGTTCGACCATTACATCTGCCGCCGCGACGACGACCTGCGCGGGCGCGACGGCGACGAAGTGCCGCAGATCCTGATGCGACGCCTGCGTGAGCAGGGCGTGAGCGAACAGGCGATCAGCGTGATCCCCGACGAACAGGCGGCCATGGACCATGCGCTGCGCATGGGACAGCCGGGCGACCTGCTGATGATCTTCGCCGACGCGCTCACGCGG
This sequence comes from uncultured Gemmatimonadota bacterium, assembly GCA_903876745.1. Classification (GTDB taxonomy): domain Bacteria; phylum Gemmatimonadota; class Gemmatimonadetes; order Gemmatimonadales; family Gemmatimonadaceae; genus Fen-1231. The sequence goes on along the minus strand of CAIRBD010000667.1, from coordinate 889 downwards.
TCGTGGAAGCAGGTGATCAACTTCCGGCCGAGCGACGCGCCGGCGGAGGCGCGCGCGGTGAAGGCGGTGGCGCCGTCGGCACCGCACACGCAGGCGGAGGAGCCGGTGTTCGCCGATCTCGAGGGGCTCGTGCGCGACGAACGCGGGGTGCGCCTCGCGCGCGAGCAGGACGACTGACCGAGTCGCCGCTTCCGTTCGACCTTTCGCGTCGGCTGCCGGGGCCCAGCCTCCTGCTCGACGCGCCGGGGGTCGTACTCGAGGTCGCCGCGGGGAGTGACGACGACCTCGCGCTCGCGCGCTGGCGGTCGCGCGTGGTGGCGATGCGCGAGCGGCTGGGCTGGCCCGCCGCGGCGATCGTCGTGCACCGTCACGCCGCGGGGGCGTCGCTGGCCTTCGAGGCACCGGTGGAGGTGCTGCTCACCGCGACCGAGGTGAACGAATGGGCGTGGCTCGGCGCGATCGCGTCACCGGCGCGATGGCCCTCGCTTCTCGGTCCGGCGGACGCGCCGCACGCGCCCGCACTCGCCGAGCCGCTGCTGGCGTTCCTCGCGCGCGCAGAACGGCCGCCGCACTTCGCGGCCCTGCTCACCGAAGCGGCCGATCGCGGTGTGCCCGTGGCGTGGGACGACGAGTTCCTCACGATCGGCCAAGGGCGATTCGGCCTGAGCTGGCCGGCCGCTGACATCCCGACGCCGGGCGCTGTGCCGTGGCGAAGCGTGAGCGCGATCCCCGTGGCGCTCGTCGCGGGATCGAACGGCAAGACGACCACGACGCGGCTGATCGCGGCGATGTGCGAGGCACGGGGACTGGTGACGGGGCATTCGTGCACCGACGGCGTGCGCGTGGCGAACGAGTGGCTGGAGCACGGCGACTGGTCGGGTCCGGCCGG
>CAIRBD010000666.1 GCA_903876745.1 uncultured Gemmatimonadota bacterium | reverse complement strand
GTTCAAGGACCACTTCCTCGGCAAGTGCAAGCTGGAGTTCACCCGGGCCACAACCTGCCAGAAGTGCCTGCGAACCGGCGACATCGACAATGTCGGACGGACTCCGCGACACCACACGTTCTTCGAAATGCTGGGCAACTTCAGCTTCGGCGACTACTTCAAGCGCGACGCAATCCGCTACGCCTGGGAGTTTGTGACCGGCGAACTCGGCATCCCTGCGGAGCGGCTCTGGGTCACCGTGTTCGAGAGCGACGACGAGGCCTTTGCGCTGTGGCGGGACGTCGCCGGCGTACCGGCCGAGCGCATCACGCGCCTGGGGGCGAAATCGAATTTCTGGGCGATGGGCGACACCGGTCCGTGTGGTCCGTGCACCGAGATCTTCTATGACCACGGCGCCGAGATCGCCGGTGGGCCGCCGGGCGCGCCGGACGAGGACGGCGATCGCTACGTCGAGATCTGGAATCTCGTGTTCATGCAGTACGAACGCGCGGCCGACGGCACGTTGACGCCGCTGCCGAAGCCGAGCGTCGATACCGGCATGGGACTAGAGCGCATCGCCGCGGTCATGCAGGGCGTGCACTCGAACTACGACATCGACCTGTTCCAGAGCCTGATCCGCGCCGCCGCTGCGGCCACCGGCACGCAGGATCTCGGCGCGCCGAGCCTGCGGGTGATCGCCGATCATATCCGCGCCTGCAGCTTCCTGATCGTGGACGGCGTGCTGCCTTCGAACGAGGGTCGTGGCTACGTTCTGCGACGCATCATTCGCCGGGCGATACGCCACGGCTACCAGCTCGGCCAAACGGGCGTGTTCTTCCACACACTGGTCGCGACGCTGGTTGCCGAGATGGGCGCGGCCTATCCCGAACTCGAGAAGGGTGCGGCGCACGTCGAACGCGTGCTGCGCCAGGAAGAGGAACGTTTCGCCGAGACCATTGCCTCCGGTATGACCATGCTCGAGGCGGCGATCGCAGCGCTGCCGGCGGGTGCGGTGCGCACGATTCCGGGCGAGACGCTGTTCAAGCTCTATGACACCTACGGCTTCCCGGTCGACCTGACCGCGGATGTCGCACGCGAGCGCGGTATTGGCGTCGACGAGGCCGGCTTCGAGGTTGCGATGCAGGAGCAACGTACGCGCGCCCGCGCCGCGAGCCGCTTCGGCGACGCGCTGCGCGACACCGTGCAGTTGACGCAGCGCACGACCTTTCGGGGCTACGACCGGCTGGACGGCGCCGGCCGTATCGCGGCGCTGCTGGCTGAGGACGGCACGCTCGTGCCCGCGCTCGAGGTCGGCGCAGTGGGTCGGGTGGTACTCGAGGAAACTCCGTTCTACGCCGAGAGCGGCGGCCAGGCGGGCGATGCCGGCGAACTGACCGGCACTCACGCCGCGTTCGCCGTCGAGGACACGCAGAAGCTGCGCGATGCCTACGCCCATCACGGCACGATGACTGCCGGCTCGATACGCGTCGGCGACGTCATCTCGGCGACAGTGGACGAACGGCGGCGCCGTGCGACGGCGCGCAACC
>CAIRBD010000665.1 GCA_903876745.1 uncultured Gemmatimonadota bacterium | reverse complement strand
GAAGTGCGGCGCGGCGAGGATGTCGCGCAGCATCCACGCCACCGGACGTCGCGCGCGCCAGCCGGCGATGGCCGCCACGACGAACGCCTTCTGCGAGTTCGCGCAGAGTACGTCCACGTCGGCCGCCCGCGCGGCGAGGCGCCCCGCCACCCGCCACGCATCGAACAGCGCCGCCGGCGACGGCAGGCGTGTCGCCTTCTTCACCGCCGCGAGCCCGCGCATCGGCTCCACGCTCACGTCGACGCCGCTCCGCTCGAGCAGCGCGCGGAACGGCCCGTCGGCGAGCAGCACGACGCGCGCGCGCGCGCCGAGCGAACCGGCCACGTCGAGCAGCGAGAGTTCCGCGCCGCCCAGCACCCCCGCGTGATCGACGAACAGCACGCGCGGTGCCGCCGTCACCGCATCGCCTCTTCGTACACGAGGCGGATGCGCTCGGCGATCACCGGCCAGTCGTAGTGTGCGCGCGCGAACTCGAGGCAGTCGTGTGCGCTGGGCAGCGGGAGCCGGCCCGTGAGCGCGGCGCCGAGTCCGTCGGCGATCGCCGTCGGGCCGATGTCCTTCAGGATCAGATGGGCCGACAGTCCGGCGACCGCCTCGGGCAGTCCGCCGACGGGCGTCACGAGGCAGGGAGTTCCCGCCGCGAACGATTCCGCCACGATGAGACCGAACCCCTCGAGCGCCACCGTCGGCACCACGGTGATCGTCGCCGCACGGTACGCCGAGGGGAGGTCGTCGTCCGGCAGGAAACCGAGCAGTCGCACGTTATCACGCAGGCCAAGGTCGTCGATCTGCCCCTGCAGTTCCTCGGTGATCGGCCCGCGGCCCGCGATCAGCACGAGCACGTCGGGCACCGTCTGGCGCAGGATCGCCGTCGCGGCGACGAGATCGTCGAGCCCCATGCGCCGCATCAACCGGCGCACCGAGAGCACGATGGGCCGGTCTTCGGGCCATCCGAGGCGCCGGCGGCACGCCGCCTGCGATTCGGCGATGGCGAAGCGGGGCACGTCCACACCGCCGGGTATCACGTGGATGCGCTCCGGCGGGATGCCGAACCGCGTTTCGAGGATGCGCCCGAACGGTTTGGAGAGCACGATGAACGCCTTGGCCCGGCGGTAGACCATCCGCTCCACCGTGGTCTTCGCCAGCACCGAGAGCCGTCCCTGTCGCTCGGCGTGTCCCTCGAGTCCCCACGGCCCCTGGAAGTGCACCACCAGCGGATGATCGCCGAGTTCGTCGATGATCGGCGCCGAGTAGAGGGCGAAGTGACTCACCACGAGCACGGCAGGATCGCTGCGCAGCAGCGGACCCGCCACGCGGCGCATGGCGAGCAGGCGCGGCGCGAGCCGTTTGGAGTGCGGGGCGAACCCTTCGATCATTCCGCGCGATTCCGCGGCCACCCGCTCCGTACCGGCCACGAGACCGTGGATCTCGACGCCCGCGTCGGGAAGGTGCCGCATCAGTTCGTAGTACACGCGGTTGAGGCCGCCCGGCTTGTCCGGGAACCACTCCATCCCCAGCTGCAGGGTGCGCAACGTCGCGCGCCGCGCCCGTTCGGGCTTGCGCAGAAAATCGTCCATGCGCGCGTCGCGGTCGAGCGTGCGGTCGAGCACCAGTCGCGCCCACACCTCGAGCACGAGCAGCGTCCAGATCTGTTCGCCCCAGTCGGTGACGCCCGTGAAGTGTTCGGCGAGCATCCGGCGCACGAACTCCGGGCGCACCCAGCCGCGGTCGAAGAATGTGCGGTTGTCGAGCGCGGCGCGCACGAACGGCGCGAGCTCGCCGCGCAGCCAGCGCGCGGCCGGCATCACGAACCCGCGTTTGCGGCGGTACAGCACCTCGCGGGGCACGAAGCGCAGCGCGAGTTTCTTCAGCAGGTGCTTGGTCTCGAACCCGTGCAGCCGCACCGACGTCGGGATCGTCGCCGCGTACTCGACGAGCGCCGCGTCGAGCAGCGGCGACCGCGCCTCGAGACTATGCGCCATCGACGCGCGGTCGGCGCGGGCGAGGAGCTGATCGGGGAGGTACGTGCTGAAGTCGCCGTACAACGACCGGTCCACGTCGTCGAGTCCGTCCGCTTCGTCCCACACGCGGCGGTAGAGGGCGTCGGGGTGCCGATCACCCACGAGCTGCTTCAGCAGCTCGTGGTACGCCTCGTCGCGGTACGGACGGAACGCGCGGTCGTAGGTGAACGCTTCCGCCGCGGGCACGGCACCGGCGCGGGCGAGGAGCGCCACGCGACGCAAGGGACCGTCGTTCGTGTGCTTGAACGCCTGGCCGAGTCCCCGCCGCAGCACGCCCGGCAACAG
>CAIRBD010000664.1 GCA_903876745.1 uncultured Gemmatimonadota bacterium | reverse complement strand
TTCGGCGACACCAACGCCGTGCACGTGCGTCTCGCCGAGGGCGGATACGAGATCACCGACCTCGTGCACGGCGATACCGTGACCGAGGTGTTGAACTACGTGCAGTTCCGCGCGTCCGATCTACTCACGACGTTCCGCCGCAAGGTGCAGCTCGCCACGAATCTCTCCCGTGACGAGGCGAACATGTTCATCGCCGAGTACGTGGCCGGCCTCGACGGGTACACGTACCTCGAGGGCGAGGCGGCGAAATAGCATGCCCATGCCGGCTGCGCTCGACGTGTCGACGCTGCTGGCCGTGCTGGCCGCCACCATCGTGGCGACCAAGCTCTTCGGCGACGTCGCCCAGCGCGTCGGGCAGCCGGCGGTCCTCGGCGAGCTGCTCGCCGGCGTGGCGCTGGGCGCCATCGGGGCGTTCCGGCCGCACGAGGCCGCGCTGCAGCCGTTCGCGCAGATCGGCATCGTCGTCCTGCTCTTCCAGATCGGGTTGCACACCGACGTGCGCAGTCTGCGGCGCGTCGGCGCGGAGGCCGCGGTCGTCGCTGCCGCGGGTGTCATCATCCCGTTCCTCGGCGGCTACGTCGTCGCCCACGCGCTCGGCCTCGCCGATGTGCCCGCCCTCGTGTGCGGCGCCGCGCTGACGGCGACCTCCATCGGCATCTCGGCGCGCGTGCTCGGCGATCTGATGCGCCTCCACACGGAGGACGGTCAGGTGGTGCTCGGCGCGGCCGTCCTCGACGACATCATCGGGCTCGTCATCCTCTCGGTCGTGTTCAGCGTCGCCGCCGGGGGCAACGTCTCGCCCGCGGGCGTGGTGCGCATGACCGGCATCGCCATCGGGTTCGTGCTCGTGGCGCTGCTCATGGGCGCCATTGCCATGCCCACGCTCATCCGGTTCGTCGAGCGGATGCGCGGCACGGGCGTCCTCGGGCTCCTCTCGCTCGCCTTCGCCTTCGGCATGGCATGGCTCGCCGTGCGCACCGGATCGGCGCTGATCATCGGGGCGCTCGCCGCGGGACTGATCCTGCACCCGATGCCGCAGCGCAACGAGATCGAGTCGAGCGTCACCGCCATCGGCCATTTCTTCGTCCCCATCTTCTTCGCCAGTGTCGGCGCGGCGCTCGACCTGCACGCACTCGCGTCGCCCGGTGCGCTCACGCTGGGGGGCGCGCTCATCGTCGTCGGGATCGCCGGCAAGGTGCTCGCCGGCTTCGCGCCGTGGTGGTACGATGGGAACAAGCTCCTCGTGGGCGTCGCCATGGTGCCGCGCGGCGAGGTGGGACTGGTCTTCGCGCAGATGGGGCTTGGCGCCGGCGTGCTGGGGCAGGGGGAGTTCGGGGCGCTGATGCTGATGATCGTCGTGACCACCTTCCTGCCGCCGCCCATCCTCGCGCGCATCGTGCGCGCCCGCAGCGGCACGGGCGAGATGGCGAGCGAACCGGGGATCGACGACCTCGTCGCCGGCACGCACCATCGCGGCGTGCGGAAGACGGCGGTCCGCACGAGACACCCCGACAAATGAACGGGGGAGCCGGGCACCTGCCCGGCTCCCCCGTGATGCGCCGCGGTCGTGCCGCGCGCGCCGTGCCGCGTCAGCGCGCGGCGTAGCGCGCCGTCACCTCGCTCCAGTTCACCACGTTCCACCACGCGGCGATGTAGTCCGGGCGGCGGTTCTGGTACTTGAGGTAGTAGGCGTGTTCCCACACGTCGAGGCCGAGGATGGCCGTCTTCCCCGACATCAGCGGATTGTCCTGGTTCGGCGAACTCTCGATCGTGAGCTTCCCCGCCTTGTCGGTGACGAGCCACGCCCACCCCGATCCGAACCGCCCCACGCCCGCGGCCTGGAACTGCTCGCGGAACTTCGCGAAATCCCCCGACAGCGCGTGGATCGCCGTGCCCACGTCACCGCCCGGCTCGCCGCCGGCGTTCGGCGCCATCACCTTCCAGAAGAGCGAATGGTTCCAGTGCCCGCCGCCGTTGTTGCGGACCGCCGTGCGCACGCTCTCCGGCACCTGGTCGATCTTGCGGCAGAGGTCGTCCAGCGACCAGCTCGCGAGTTCCGGCGCCTTCTCGATGGCGGCGTTGAGGTTGTTGACGTAGGCCTGATGGTGCTTGCCGTGGTGGATCTGCATCGTCACCGCGTCGATGTGCGGCTCGAGCGCTTCGTGGGCGTAGGGCAGGGCAGGCAGGGTGTGCGACATCGAGGTCTCCGGGAAGGACGGGTTCAGAGTGAGATCGCGGAGCGGCAGGATGGCGGCCGCTGCGGTCGAAGCGATGAAGTCACGACGAGTGGACATGGTTACCGTCGAGAGAAGTACGGATTGCGGGTGCGGGTTGTGCGGCTCCCGCTCGAGCTGAGCGTGCGTTCACCGTCGTTGACGGTTGACCGCTAACGGTTAACCGTCAACCGGACACCCGCTGTTGTAGTAACTCACCGACTCCCGCTGTTGTTCCCGAGCCGGCCGCGCACCCACGCGATCCCCGCCGGCGTCACTGAGATCAGCACGATCACGATGATCAGTTTCTCGATGTGCTGCCCCACGATCGGGAACTGCCGCGCCAGGAAGTAGCCCAGCAGCAGCATCGACCAGATCCACGTCACCGCGCCGATCACGTTGTACGTGATGAAACTCAGGTAGCGCATCTCCGCAGCGCCGGCGACCACCGGCGCGAACGTGCGCACGATCGGCATGAACTGCGCGATCGTGATCGTCTTGCCACCGTGCTTCTCGTAGAACGCGTGCGCCCGCAGCAGGTGCGATCGCTTGAACCATCGCGAGTCCTCGCGGGTGAACAATGCCCGCCCGGCGCGCCGGCCGATGTAGTAGCCCGTCGAGTTCCCGGCGATGGCGGCGCAGGTGCAGAGCGCGCCGAGCACCCACACGTTGAGATGCACCGGCCCATCCGTCTGCGACGCCAGCAGCCCCGCCGTGACCAGCAGGGAATCGCCGGGGAGCATCGGGAACAGCAGCCCCGTTTCGATGAAGATGATGGCAGTGATCCCCACCACGCCCACCGTGGCGATGAGCGTCGTGGGGTCGCGGAGCGCGTGAAAGAGTTGCGTGATCAGGTCCATTTGGGAAATCAGGGGGAGGGAGAGGGAAAGGGG
>CAIRBD010000663.1 GCA_903876745.1 uncultured Gemmatimonadota bacterium | reverse complement strand
GCCGGTGATCCCGGACTACCTGCGCGCGCAGTACCGTGACCTCGTGAAGCAGCACTGCGACACGCTGGCGAAGCGCTCGCGCGACCAGCGGGTGGATTACGCGCTCGTCGACACGTCGCGGCCGCTCGATCAGGCGCTGTTCACGTACCTGATGAGCCGTCAACGCATGAGCCGCGTGCGCTGATGCAGCTTCTCGCGCCCTGGTTCCTCGCCGGCCTCGCCGCACTCGCGGTGCCGGTGCTGATCCATCTCATCAATCGCGAGCGGAAGACCGTCGTCGAGTTCCCGTCGTTGATGTTCCTGCAGCGCATCCCGTACCGGTCGGTGCGCCGCCAGCGCCTGCGGCACCTGTTGCTCCTCGCCCTGCGGTGCCTCGCGCTCGCCCTGCTCGTGATGGCGTTCACGCGACCGTATCTGTCGCGCCGCACCGCCGCGCTCGCGGGTACCTCCGGTGCGCGCGAACGGGTGATCCTGCTCGACCGGTCGTACTCGATGGCGTACGGCGATCACTGGACGCGCGCCGTGGCGGCCGCGCGAGCGGCGACTGCCGACCTCACGAGCAACGACCGCGCGACGCTGGTGCTGTTCGACGAGCAGGCGACCGCCGCGACCGAACCGACCGGCGACCATGCGCGCATCGAGCGCGTGCTCGCTGCTACCAAACCCGGCGACGGCGGCACGCTGTTCGGCCCGGCCATCAAACTCGCCGCGCAGTTGCTCGAGGGGAGCAACCTGCCGCGCCACGAAGTGGTCATGATCTCGGACTTCCAGCGCGCGGCGTGGCGGCAGACGACCGATCTCCGTCTGCCCGAGGGCACGGCCCTGCGCACCGCCGACGTGTCGCAGAGCGACGCGCCCGACCTCGCCATCACGAGCGCCTCGGCCGACCGCGACGCCGCGACCCACGAGGGAGCGGACGCCGGCGTGCGCGATCGCGTGACCGTCACGGCGCGCCTCGCGAACACCGGAGCGGAGGCGCGCCGCGTGGACGTCACGCTTTCCCTCGCGGGGCGTGACGTGCAGACGGTGGCCGTTGCCGTGCCGGCGCGCGGGTCGGCGCAGGCACGATTCGCGCCGGCGGTCGTGCCGGCGGGTGCGGTGCGAGGCGAGGTGCGCATTCCGCACGACCGCCTTCCGGCGGACGACGCCTGGCGCTTCACCGTTGCGGCCGACGAGGCCGTCCGGGTGCTGATCGTCGAGCCCGCGAACGCACGCGCCGGGCAGAGCCTGTTCGTCCGGCGCGCGCTCGCCATCGGCGACCAGCCGACGTTCGATGTGGAGGTGCGGCGCGCCGACGCACTCACCGTGGCGGATCTCTCGGGCCGTGCGTTGGTGGTCCTCAACGAAGTACCGTTCCCCGCGGGCGTGGTGGGCGCGCGGTTGCGCGCGCTCGTCGAAGCCGGCACGGGAGTGCTCGCCGCGCCCGGTACGCTGAATGTCGCGTGGCCGGCGGCGTGGGCATCGCTCGCCGCGGTGAAGGCCGGCGCGGTGACCGACCGCACGCGCGACGCTGGCGGCGCCATCGCGAGCGTGGACTATGCGCACCCCGCACTCGAACTGTTCTCCGCGCCGCGTTCCGGCGACCTCGGCACGGCGCGGGTGTTCCGCTGGCGCGAACTCTCGGTGCGCGCCGACTCGGGTGTGCTCGCACGATTCGACGACGGCGCGCCGGCGCTCGTCGAACGCGCCGTGGGACGGGGCAAAGTGATGGTATGGGCGTCGTCGCTCGACGACTATTGGACGGACCTGCCGGTGCAGCCGGTGTTCCTTCCGTTCGTGCACCAACTCGCGGCGTACGCGGGGCGGTGGACCGAACGGCGTTCGTGGTTCACCGCGGGCGGCACGCTCGAACTCGCGCGGCACGGCGAGCTTACGGCGATGTTCCAGCGCGCCGACGGCACGATGCCCACGCTCGTACTCGAGGCGCCATCCGGCGCGCGTCGGCGCATCACGCCGGACAGTCTCTCTCGCCCCGTCGCGCTCACCGAGGCGGGCTTCCACGAACTGCGGGCGATCGAGACGCCAGTGGGCAGCGGACGCCCGGTGGCCGTGAACGTCGACCCCGCCGAAGCGGACCTCTCGCACGTCGATCCCGTCGAGATCGTGGCGGTGCTCACCGCGCCCGCCCCGCCCGGCGGTGTGGCGAGCACCATCACGGGCGCGCCCGACGACACGGAACGACAGCGCGGCATCTGGCCGTTGGTACTCGTAGCGGCGCTCGCGCTCCTGGTCGGC
>CAIRBD010000662.1 GCA_903876745.1 uncultured Gemmatimonadota bacterium | reverse complement strand
GTAGACGGACGCCGTGATCGCCTGCACGGGGATGACCGGCTCGCCCTCGAGGTGTCCGGCGTACGCGACTTTGCGCGTGGGGCCGTGGAACACGAAGTGCCAGCGCGCGAACAGGCGGCGCACCCACCCGGGCGCGCCGGCGAGCGGCCGGCCGTAGCAGCAGCCGAAGCTGATGCATCCGAGCCGCCCGATGGCCTCACCAAGGGCATATGCCACGGACATCGCCGCCAGCGTCGCCACCACGGGGAGTCGCACACCGAACGCCGGCGCAATCCAGCGATCGGCCGCGGCCACGAGGAACGGGAAACAGACGAGCCCCACGAACGACGCCCCGCCCACGGTGAACGTGTGCCGCCGGCCCTCGACGATGCGCGCGACGATCCGTGCCGCGGGCATCGTGATGAGCAGCAGCGCACCCACCAGTCCGAGCGAGGCGGCGAGCGGGATGCCGATGCTGCCCATGAGCACGGCGGCGAGCATCGCGGCCGCCACCGCCGCCACCGCGCCGAAGACGCCGTACCACGTGACGTTCACGCCGCGCCAGCTCCCGTCGGCCTCGCGGGACACCGGATACGTGGCGAGGAACTGCCAGCGCTCGCCGGGGAGCGCACGGAATCCCCACGCGAAGGTCGCCGCGAGGGCGAGCGCGGTCGCGGCGACGAACAGCTCGTTGGTCATCGGGGGCGGGCGGTCGCGAGGAGCGAGCGGACTTCGACGTCGGTCTCGACGAGCGGCTCGCCGAACGCGTCGGAGAAGATGCTGCGTGCGGTGGGATGCGCCCGGTTCGCGACGAGGTCGTCGGCGAGGCGCACGCGACCGGGCTCGAACAGCACGACCACGGTGCTGCTGCCGGGCTGGAAGAGACTCTTCGGCGCGCCGCGGCGGATGCGGTCGCCGGCGACGAGCGCACGCGGAGCGTCGTAGGCCGTGTCGCTGTAGCGCGGAACGATACGCCCGATCATGAGCGCGACGACCTCCACCATCACGACGATCCCGAGGTGACTGCCCTGCGGGACGTCGGTGTCGATGATGGTGACGAGTCGCGCGTTCTTGGAGTGCGGGGTGGCGATGGCGACGACGGCGGCCGGGTTGCAGGCGTGATGGCGTCCCGGGAGTTCGTAGATGTCGAGCACCTCGCCGGCGACCGGCGTGTGCACGTAGTGGTAGCGCTCGGGGGTGAGGCGGAAGAGCGCGAACTCGCCGCCACGCACGACGTCGAGCCACGGCGTGCCGCGGTCCCCGAGCAACTCGGCGACCGAGAAGAACTTCTCCTTGATGTGCAGTCCGTCGTCCGACGTCGCCAGCGTGCCCGTGACGACGCGCGCATCGGCGGGAGCGACGGCGGCGTGCACCGCGTCGGGTTGCGGGCGGCAGCTCCAGAAGCGGATCTGGCGCTCGAACACCTTGCGCGGCGTGTCCAGTCGCTCGGCCGGTTCGATGCACTCCTCGAGGCGCACACCGAGGCGATCCACGAACCGCCGGCTGCCGGTGAGCGTCGCACCGAGGAACGAGTCGTAGTTGAGCCATCCGAGGACGCCCGACATCCGCGCGCTCGTGAGGGCCGCGAAGAGCGCCGGCGCGCGTTCCCTGGCCGTGCCATAGACGAAACGGACGACCTGATCGCTGTACAGTCGCTCGTCGGTGACGCGCCCGGAGGCGCGATCGATGAACTGATGCGCCGCCTCAGTCACGGCGCACCCGCGCATCCTCGGAGGCGATGCCCCGCAGGACGAGTTCCACGAGGCGCAGCGCGTCGAGTTCCCGCTCGCGTCCGTGCAGCGTGGCGCGCTCGATGGCGCGGAACTCGGCGCTGTCCACCGTGCCGCCCGGCGTGCGCTGCAGCACACGGCCCAGATCGGCGAACGCTTCCTTGAGATGGCGGGAACGCAGCGTCGTGCGGTAGTAGTGCTCGGCCGCCTGACCGAAGTCGCGGTGGGTCAGGTCCCATGCGCTGCGCGCGCCGGCGGACTCGGTGATGGCGCGCGTGAGGCGCGGACCGGCGGCGAAATCGTCCGGGTGGGTGATGCGGCGCTCGGCGTCGGCGAGCAGCGAGGCGCCGCCGT
>CAIRBD010000661.1 GCA_903876745.1 uncultured Gemmatimonadota bacterium | reverse complement strand
CGCCGACTCGCTCGCCGCGCCCGCCCTCTCGGCCGACGGCGCCACCATCGCGTTCCAGATGATGCCCGACCACGATTGGGAGATCTATACCGTCAAGCGCGACGGCGCCGCGCCCGTGCGCGTGACGCGTGAGATCCAGCACGACGTGCTGCCGCGCTTCATCGGACCCGACCGCCTGCTCGCACTCATCGGTGAACCGCGGCATCGGCGTTCGTACCTCTACGACCTGAAGACGCTCGCCCGCACGCGGCTCTTCCACAACAACACCGTGCGCACCATCGCGCCCGAATACGAGTGGGCCGCGTCGCCCGACGGGTCGACGGTCGCGATCGTCGCCGAACGCGACGGCGACACCGTCACGCCGCATCGCCATCTCTATCTCACCGACCTCTCCACGACGCTCGGCAAGGCCGACATCCTCGCGCGCCTCGCCGCGATGCGCGACGCCGAGTCCGTGCTCCGCGCCGAGGGGACGCGGGCCTTCTCGCCCATCGCGGGGGACGTGCGCCAGGTGGTCGCGCAGGTGAGCACGGGGAGGATCTTCGAGTACGAGAAGGCACTCTTCGATTTCGATTCGAAGCACGTCACCAAGCCCGGCAACGCCAAGGCGCGGCAGTATCTGCTCGACGCCTACAAGTCGTTCGGCTACGACAACGCGCAGGCGCAGCCGTTCGAAGCGCGCGCGCAGGGCCCGCAGGCGGCGCAGGCCGCCGGTGTCCCCACCGCGAACATCGTCGCGACGCTCAAGGGCACCGAGAATCCGGAACTCGTGTACGTGATCTCGAGCCACTTCGACTCGCGCGCCGAAGGCCCCGGTGCCGACGACGACGCGTCGGGCACCGCCGCGCTGCTCGAGACGGCGCGCGTCCTCGCGAAGCATCCGCTTCCCGCCACGGTCATCTTCGCCTCGATGACGGGCGAGGAATCGGGGCTCCTCGGCAGCCGCGAGTTCGTGCGGCGCGTGAAGGATTCGCTCAAAGTGGTCGGCGTGCTCAACAACGACATGATCGGCTGGGCCAACGACGACCGCCTCGACAACACCATCCGCTATTCGAACCCGGGCATCCGCGACATCCAGCACGCGGCGGCGATGCAGTTCACCAACCTCATCACCTACGACGCCTACTACTACAAGTCCACCGACGCGGCGAGTTTCTACGACGTCTACGGCGACATCGTCGGCGGCATCGGGTCGTACCCGGTGCTCGGCAATCCGCACTACCACATGCCGCACGACTTCCTCGAATACGAGAACCACCAGCTCATCGCCGAGACGGCCAAGACGACCGTCGCGTCGATCATGCGGCTCGCCTCGAGTCCCTCGCGGCTCACCGGACTCGCCGTGAAGACCACGCCCGAGGGTGCCGAGGTGAGCTGGAACAAGAGTCCCGAGAAGGGCGTGGATCGCTACCGGCTGCGCTTCCGCACGTCGGCCACCGCGCCGTGGGTGGAACTCTCGGTGCAGTCGCCGCTCGCCGTCATCCGGTCGGCGACGAAGGGCGCGGTGATCGAAGTGAAAGCGGTGAACCGGCGCGGCCTCGACGGATGGGACTGGGCGCGCGTTACCGTGCCTTGATCGCCGCCAGCGCCTCGCGTGCGCCCTCGGCTTCCCTGGTGCCGGGGTGCGTGTCGATCAACCGCCGCATCTCCACGAGCGCACGCCCCTCGTCCTGCAGCGGTCCGAGGTGCAGGTCGATGATCTTCTGCGACACGTAGCGATGGTGCTCGGCCGAGATGCTCGCGGCGTCGCGCGCCATGCGGAACCGCTCGAGCGCCATCGCCGGATCGTGCAGCGTGCGGAGGTACAGTTCGCCGGCGCGGATGAGCGGCCACGGGTTGTTCGGCTGCTCGATCGCGACGGCGTCCCAGGCCGATGCGGCACCGCGATGGTCGCCCCGTGCCTCGAGCGTGTCGATGTGCGAGAACGTCATCGCGTAGGTGCCCGCCGCCGCGGGCGCGTACACCTGTCCCGCCGCCGTCCCTGACGCGCCGAGGATGAACGCGCCCATCCCGCGGCCCAGGACCCATCCCAGCAGCATCGCCACCGGAAGGATCCACCACTTGCCGCCCATCCCCGGAAACCCCAGGCCCACCGCGATGATCGAGAAGATCAACATCACGCCCGCGCCCACCGCGCCGTGGATGCCGCCGCCGTGGGTGAAGTCGGTGATCTGCTCGGTCTTCATGCGAAGGTTATCTTAGCACGCATGCGAGTCCTCATCCAGCGCGTGTCGCGCGCCGAAGTGCGGGTCGACGGACGGGTCACCGGCCGCATCGGCACCGGGTTGCTCCTCTTCGTCGGCTTCACGCACGCCGACACCGACGCGCAATCCGAGTGGATGGCCGACAAGATCGCCGGCCTCCGCCTGTTCGGCGACGCCGAGGGCAAGATGAACCTCGCGCTCGGCGATGTGGGCGGCGGCGTGCTCGTCGTGAGTCAGTTCACCCTCTACGGCGACGCGGCCAAGGGACGGCGGCCAAGCTTCATCGACGCGGCGCGCCCCGAGACGGCCGTGCCACTGTACGAGCGGTTCGTCGCCCTCCTGCGCGAACGCGCGCTCCCCGTGGAGACCGGCGAGTTCGGCGCGATGATGGACGTCGACCTCGTGAACGACGGACCCGTCACCCTCTGGCTGGAACGATGACCGTGCGCATCATCCTCGCCTCGCAGTCGCCGCGCCGGCGCGAACTGCTCACCCTCGTCGGGATCGCCCACGAGGTGCGCCCCGCCGACGTGGACGAAACGCCGTACCCCGGCGAACTCCCCGTGCCGCACGCCGAGCGTTTGGCGCGGGCCAAGGCGCACGCCATCGCCGGCGATGAGCCCAGCGCGGTGGTGATCGCGGCCGACACGATCGTCGTGGTGGACGGCGACATCCTCGGCAAGCCGCGCGACGACGACGATGCCCGGCGGATGCTCGAGCGGCTGAGCGGCCGCACGCACACGGTGTACACGGCCATCGCGGTCGCCCGCGGCGAGCAGACGGAGTCGGCCGTGGAAGCGGTGGAGGTGACGTTCCGCGCGCTCACGAGCGCCGAGATCGCCGACTACGTGGCCACGCGGGAGCCGATGGATAAGGCCGGTGCGTACGGCATCCAGGGCTTCGGCGCGACGATCGTCGAGCGCGTGGACGGCGATTACTTCAGCGTGATGGGGCTCGGCCTGCGGCGCCTCGTCGAGCTGCTGGCGCGCGTGGGGCTCACGTACCATTTCGGGCGGCCCATCACCGGCTAGCGGGCGGCGCCCGGCGCGTGGGCGCCCGCCGTGGGACCAGGGGGCGGCGCTGATGCGTCGCCCCCTCCGTGTTCACTTGGGCATCAGGGCGTCGAGTCCCTTGGGGTCGCGCGTGAACTCGTCGAGTGTGACGCGGTCGAGCACCTGCAGGAACGCCTGCAGCGCTTTGTCGAGCACGCCGGCCAGTCCGCACTTGGGCGCGATCGGGCACTGGTTGGTCTCCGGATCGAAGCACTCCACCAGGCACAGGTTGTCCTCGGTCTCGCGGACCACGTCGCCGATCCGGATGTCCGCTGCGGCCCGCGCGAGGCGCACGCCGCCCGCCCGTCCGCGTTGGGTTTCGACATACCCGAGCGCGGACAGCCGCCCCACGACCTTGGCGAGGTGGTCTCCGGACATTCCCATGCGCCTTGCGATTTCAGCAGACGTAACCGGTTTGTCGGTGTGTATCGCAAGATACGTGAGGCACCGCAGTGCGTTGTCGGTATGACGGGTGAGGCGCATGGTTTGGCTGGTTATTCAATATGTGATGTACGGGAATGCCTGACGCCGAATCAGGAACCTTCTGACTCTCCAAACAAGTAAGTAAGATGCAACATATACCGGTTCGCGCAGTAGTATTCAAGGGCTCCCCACCGCCACGCGTTTCCACCACCAGCTCGTTCGAGGATCCACCATGGCCCACTCGTTCCGTTCCCGCTCGCTGCTCGGCCTTGCCGTCGTGGTCTCCACGGTCGGGCTCGGGTATGCCTGCACGGCCCGCCAAGGCGGACCGTCGAAGCTCACCACGTCCGAAGCCGCGCAGCGCGTGTATGTCGCGCCCGGCGCGAAGGACGAGTTCTACGCCTTCCTCTCCGGCGGTTTCAGCGGACAGGTCAGCGTGTACGGCCTGCCGTCCGGCCGTCGCTTCAAGACGATCCCCGTCTTCTCGCAGTATCCGGAGAATGGCTACGGATACACCGAAGAGACGAAGGCGATGCTGAACACCTCCTACGGCTTCGTGCCGTGGGACGACTCGCACCATACCGCGCTCTCGCAGACGAACGGCGAGGACGACGGACGCTGGCTCTTCATCAACGGTAACAACACGCCGCGCATCGCGCGCATCGACCTCACGCGCATGGAGACCGAGGAGATCCTCGAGATCCCGAACGCGGGCGGCAACCACGGATCGCCGTTCATCACCGAGAACAGCGAGTACGTCGTCGCCTCCACGCGCTTCTCGGTGCCGGTGCCGAACCGCGACGTGCCGATCAATGAGTTCAAGAAGTACTTCAAGGGACAGATCTCCTTCATCACGGCCGACAAGCCGGGCAAGATGGCGGTCGCGTTCCAGATCGCGATGCCGGGGTTCAACTACGACCTCGCGCGCGCCGGCAAGGGGAAGTCCGCACCGATCGAGTACATGCACAATTCCATCGACGCCTTCACGCGCACGGCGACGAGCGAGAAGCTGACGTCGGTGCTCACCGTCGACCCCAAGGACTGCCCGGGGGCCGTGTACTTCATGCCCACGCCGAAGTCACCGCACGGCGCCGACGTCGACCCCACCGGTGAGTACATCGTCGCCGGCGGCAAGCTCGCCTCCGTCATCCCGGTGCACTCGTTCAGCAAGATGCTCAAGGCCATCGAGGCGAAGGCTTTCGAGGGCGAGCTCGACGGCATCCCGGTGATCAAGTACGAAGCCACGCTCGCCGGCGAAGTGAAGAACCCGGGCCTCGGCCCCCTCCACACCGAGTTCGACGGCAAGGGATACGCCTACACCTCGATGTTCATCAGCTCCGAGATCGTGAAGTGGAAGCTGGGCACCTGGGAAGTCGTCGACCGCGTGCCGACGTACTACTCGGTGGGCCACCTGATGATCCCCGGCGGCAACACCCGCAAGCCGAACGCGAAGTACGTGGTCGCGATGAACAAGATCACCAAGGACCGCTACCTCCCCACCGGCCCGGAGCTCACGCAAAGCGCGCAGCTCTACGACAACACCGGCGAGAAGATGAAGCTGCTGCTCGACTTCCCCGTGGAGGGCGAGCCGCACTACGCCAACGCCATCGAAGCGTCGAAGCTGATGGAGAAGCAGGTGAAGTTCTACAAGCTCGCCGACAACAAGAACCCGATGGCCGTGCGCGCCGAGAAGGAGACGGGCGTGAGCCGCGAGGGAAAGAAGGTGCACGTGCGCATGACGGCCATCCGCTCGCACTTCGCGCCCGACAACATCGAAGGCGTGATGGTGGGCGACACGGTGCTCTTCCACGTCACGAACCTCGAGCAGGATTGGGACGTGCCGCACGGCTTCGCCATCATGGGCAACCAGAACGGCGAGCTGCTCATCATGCCGGGTGAGACGCGCACGCTGAAGTGGGTGCCGCCGCGCGCGGGCGTGTATCCGATGTACTGCACGGATTTCTGCTCGGCACTCCACCAGGAGATGCAGGGCTATGTGCGGGTGTCGGCGCCGGGCAGCAACGTGGCGCTCACGGGCACGCTCTCGAAGGGCCCGTCGGCCGCCCCCAAGGCCGAGGCAGCGCCTGCGGCTCCCGCAGCTCCCGCCGCGAACGCGAAGAAGAAGCAGTAGTCCCGTCGCGCGCCGGCGGGCGGGAGCCATGCCCGTCCGCCGGCCCGGCGCACCGCTCGGAGTAATCACGTGACTCGCACCGCCCGATGGCTCACCCTCGTCGCCGCCCTGCTCATGGCGTCGGCGTACGTCCTCCCACTGTGGCGCATCTCGCTGATCGCGCCCCAGTACCCGGAAGGGCTGGGGATGAAGATCCGGATCGACAACATCGTCGGCGTGAAGGAGAACGACCTCAACAGTATCAACGGACTCAACCACTACATCGGGATGAAGCGCATCGAGCCCGACATGATCCCGGAACTCAAGATCATGCCGGTGCTCCTCGGTGTGCTCATCGCGGCCGGACTTGGCACGGCGGCGCTCGGCAAGCGACTGCCGCTCGCGATCTGGGGCGGCACGCTCGTCGCCGCCGGCGTCGGCGGGCTCTACGACTACTGGCGCTGGGGCTACGACTACGGCCACGACCTCGCCGACGACGCGATCATCAAGATCCCCGGGATGAGTTATCAGCCGCCGCTCCTCGGCCCCAAGCAGCTCCTCAACTTCACCGCCACGTCGTGGCCCGACAGCGGCGGCATCCTGCTCGTGCTCGCCGGTCTGCTCGTGGCCGTCGCGCTCTGGAAGTCGTACCGAAAGCCGGCGCACGTCGCGTCGTAATCACCATCACCGTTCCGCGTTCGTCAGCCTCACGCAGACCCCAGTCCCCCCTGATCCCATGCGACGCACTGTCCCCCCAGTCCGTACGTTGCTCGTCGCCGTTCTGCTCGCCGCGTCACTCGCCGTCGCGTGCCGTGCCGCGGGCCCCGAACCGCTCCGCCTCAACGAGGATCCCTGCGACTTCTGTCGCATGACGATCTCCGACGCCCGCTTCGGCGGTGAAGCGGTGACCCGTGCCGGGCGCGTCTACAAGTTCGACTCCATCGAGTGCCTCGCCGGCTGGTCGCGCACCGTCAAGGACGGCGCGGTGGCCGCGATGTACGTGATCGACACGCAGCATCCCGGCGTGTTCGTGCGCGCCGACAGCGCGGGGTTCATCAAGGACGGCTTCATGCAGAGCCCGATGGGCAAGGCGCTCGTCGCCTTCCCGTCGCGCAAAGCCGCCCTCGAACAGCAGACGATGCTCGGCGGGCGCGTGATGACCTGGGCCGAGGTGATGGCCGACACCACGGCGCCCGCACCCACGGTGACGAAGTGACGGGCCGCTCAGTCGCGATCGCGATCGTCGCATCGCTCGCCGCGTATGCGGCGCCACTGGCGGCGGCCGATCTCACGGTCGGGGCAGGGGGCGCGTATCGCACGATCACGTCCGCCGTCGCCGCGGCGCGCGACGGTGACCGCATCATCATCAACGCCGGCACCTGGCGCGAGGCGACCATCGTCATCACCGCGCCCAACGTGACCGTCGAAGGGCGGGGCTGGCCGGTGCTCGACGGTCAGGGCGCGCGCGGCGTGCTCATCGTCGCCGCCGACGACGTCACCGTGCGCGGACTCGTCGTCACGAACACCGGCGTCTCGACGCTCGACGACCGCGCGGGCATCCGCGTGCGCGACGCCCGGCGCTGCCTCATCGAACACAACCGGGTGCGCGACAACCTGTTCGGCATCTATCTGCAGCGCTCCGCCGACTGCGTGGTGCGCGACAACGACATCAGCGCGCACGGGTTGTCGCAGACGACGAGCGGCAACGGCATCCACCTCTGGTATTCGCCGGGCGCGCGCGTCGAGAACAATCACATCAGCGGCCAGCGCGACGGCATCTATTTCGAGTTCTCCACCGGCGGCGTGACGACGGGCAACGTGAGCGAGCACAGCCAGCGCTACGGCCTGCACTTCATGTTCTCCGATTCCTGCCACTACGAACGCAACGTCTTCCGCGAGAACACGTCCGGCGTCGCCGTCATGTACAGCCACGGCGTCGTCATCTCGCACAATCGCTTCGAGCACTCGTGGGGCGCCGCCGCCTACGGCTTGCTGCTCAAGGAGATCCTCGGCGGAGAGATCCGCGGCAACACGTTCACGGGCAACTCCACGGGGCTGTTCATCGAAGGGTCGTCGCACCTCGCCATCGCCGACAACGACTTCCTGCAGAACGGCTGGGCGGCCAAAGTACTCGCGAGCGCGGAGGACGATCACTTCACCGGCAATCGGTTCGCCGGCAACGCGTTCGACGTGAGCACCAACTCGCGCACGGCGAACTCCACCTTCGACGGCAACTGGTGGGACGCCTACCGCGGCTACGACCTGAACCGCGACGGCGTCGGCGACGTGCCCTTCCATCCGGTGCGCCTGTTCGCGCTCATCGTCGAGGAGCATCCGGCGTCGCTCGTGCTCCTGCGCAGTCCGATGGTGGGGATCCTCGACGCGGCGGAGCGCGTGTTCCCGGTGCTCACGCCCGACGCGCTCGTCGACCACCATCCGCTGATGAGGCCTCCGCGATGATCGACGCCACGAATCTCCGCAAGCGGTTCGGTGCGCTCGAGGTGCTGCACGACGTCAGCGTCGGCATCCGCACCGGCGCCGTCACGGCGCTCGTCGGCCCGAACGGCTCGGGCAAGACGACGCTCATCAAGATCGTGCTCGGGCTCGCCCGCGCCGATGCCGGCGTGTTCTCCGTCAACGGGCAGCCCGCCGACGAGGCGGGCGCCTACCGGCGGCACATCGGGTACATGCCGCAGGCGGCGCGGTTCCCCGAGAACCTCCGCGTGCGCGACGTGCTCGAGCTGGTGCGCGCGCTGCGTCCCGACGCGCCGCGCGACGAGGAGCTGATCTCCGCGTTCCGTCTCGCGCTCGAGATGGACAAGCTCGTCGGCACGCTGTCGGGCGGCACGCGCCAGAAGGTGAACGCGGCCATCGCGTTCCTCTTCCGTCCATCCCTGCTCATCCTCGATGAGCCGACGGCGGGCCTCGACCCCATCGCGAGCGGCATCCTCAAGGACAAGATCCGCCAGCTGCGCGGCGAGGGGCGCTCGGTGCTCATCACGTCGCATATCCTCACCGAGCTCGAAGAGCTCGCGGATGACGTCGCCTTTCTGTGCGACGGACATCTGCGGTTCTCGGGGTCGGTGGCCGCGCTGCTCGAGCGCACCGGCGAGCGGCGCCTCGAGGCGGCCATCGCCGCGCTGATGCGCAGCGAGCGCGCTCGCACGGCCGACCCGCTTCCCGAGTCCGTCGGTCCGCTGGGGTGGCTGCCCGTGGAGGTGGAGCCCTCATGAACATCGTCATGCTCGTGTTCCAGGCGGGACTGCGCGACCTCACGAGGAATCGCTGGATCGCTGCCTACATGCTCGGCTTCCTGCTCATCGCCGAGGGGCTCTTCTGGTTCGGCGGCACGGGGCCGCAGGTGGCGCTGAGCCTGCTGAACGTGGTGCTCCTCGTGGTGCCGCTCGTCGCGCTGATCTTCGGCACCATCCACGTGTACGCGTCGCGGGAGTTCGTCGAGCTGCTGCTGGCTCAGCCGGTGCCGCGCCGTCAGCTGTTCATCGGGCAGTTCCTTGGTCTCGCGTTGCCGTTGTCGGGCGCGTTCGCCGTCGGTGCGGGGATACCGTTTGCCTGGCATGCAGGCGCGGGCACCGGCGGCGGCGCGCTCCTCGCGCTGTTCACGGCGGGGGTGGCGCTCTCGGTGTGTTTCGCGGCCGTCGCCACGTGGATCGCGCTCAGCACGGACGACCGTCTCAAGGGGGTCGGCCTCGCGCTCGGGGTCTGGCTCGCCACGACGGTCGTGTACGACGGCCTCGTCCTCGGCGCGTCCGCGGCGTTCTCCGAATACTCACTCGAGCGTCCTTTGCTCGCCCTGATGGCAGGGAATCCCGTCGATCTCGCGCGGGTGCTCGTGCTCACGCAGCTCGACGTCTCGGCCCTCATGGGATACACCGGCGCGCTCTTCGAGCGCACCTTCGGCACCGGCATCGGCACGACCGTGGCGGTCGCCACGCTCCTCGCCTGGTGCGCGGCGCCCCTCGCCCTCGCTGCCCGGCGCTTTCAACGGCGCGATTTCTGATGCACCACTTCCTACGCAACTCCGGAGAACCACGCATGTCTGCCCATCGGTATTCCACCATCGCCGCCGTCCTGCTCTTCGCCGCCGCCTGCGGTGGCGGTGAGCAGAAACCCGCCGAGTCGGGCGCACCCGCCGCGCAGCCCGCGGCCACCGGCGCCGTCATCGAGATCACGGCGACGACCGACGACAAGGGGAGCTACTTCGCCCCCACCGACATCACCGCCAAGCCGGGCGACGTGCTCCGCGTGAAACTCATCACGGGCGTGCACAACGTGAACTTCCTCCCCGACTCGAACCCCGGGAAGACCGGGCTGCCGCCGGTCAGCGCATTCCTGCAGCTCCCCGGACAGACCATCGACATCCCGCTCACGTTCGGCGAAGGCGACTTCTACTTCCAGTGCGACCCGCACGCGCTGCTCGGCATGAAGGGCAAGCTGCACGTCAAGAAGTAGCACGTGGGAACCATTGGCAGCTGGCGGCCCGTGTTATCGGATCCGGGGGGACACCGAGACGCGTGGTTCGTTCAGCTGCCAGTGGCCCCCGGCCCGCGGCGCACGTACGCGCTCCGCCACCGCTCGACCTTGTCGAGTACGTCGCGCACCGAGATGCGCGGCATGCGCCCGGGCCGGTTCAGCATAGTGATCGGGTAGTCCTCACCGGGGTCGCCGTACGCGTCGATCATCAGGTCGCCGAACTTGTGGTACGGGCCCACGCGCTTCGGGTTCGAATACCCGATCAGCGACACCACGGGACGGTCGAGCGCCACGCTGATGTGCAGCGGGCCGGTGTCTGGTGAGAGGACGAGCGCCGCGGCGTCGAAGATCCCCACGAGCCCGCGCAGTCCGCCGTTGCCGAGCGCGCTGAACGGCTTCACCGCGGCGCGCTCGAGGATCACCTGCTCCGCATGAAGCTCCCGCGCCGTGCGCGACCCCACGAGCACCGGCTGCAGCCCGAAGTCGTGCCAGAGCGCGTCGCACACCTCGGCCCAGCGTTCCGGCGCCCAGTCCTTCTCCGGCTTGCTCGTGGCGACGACGATCGGCGCGATGGGGCGGTCGAAACGCGCCACGAACTCGCGCTGCCAGGCGCGTTCGGTGTCGTTCCACGGGCCGAGCGCCCACGTCACGGGGTCGCGCCGCGCCCCCAGCCAGTCGGTGAACTCGAAGTACTGGTCCTGCACGTGTCCCATCGCGTGCGGCGGGATGCGGTGCGTCGTGAAGAGCCAGTTGAAGTCGCGCGCCCGCGCGCGATCGAAGCCGAGCTTCACCGGCGCCTGCGCGAACGACGTGATGATGCCGGCCTTGAAGTACACCTGCAGATTCACCACGAGATCGAAACGCCGCGCCGCGAGCGCGCGCCGGATGTCGAGGAAGCCGCGCAGTCCCGCGGTCCGATCGAACACCAGGATCTCGTCCACGAGCGGATGCCCGCGCACGAGCGACGCAGGCCCCGCTTGCAGCACCCACGTCACGTGCATCGCGGGGTTCGCGCGCTTGAGCGCGTGCAGTACCGGCAGCACGTGCACCGCGTCGCCGACGGCGCTCATCATCACGATGCACACGCGGTCCATCGTCACGCCGCTCACGGGGCCTCCGGCGCGCGCGCCGTGCGCGCCAGCGGTTCGAGGAACGTCGCGTCGTCGAACACCAGACCGTGCCGGTCGCGCCATTTCCGCGCCGAGCGCACGAACCGCACGAAGTTGCGGTAGGCGGCGTCGGCGCTGTCGGCGTCGCGGAACTCGATGCGGTCCACATCGAGCACCTGCGCCACCGGCGGTACGCCGCGCACGACGAACACGTTCTTGAGGTTGAGGTCGGGATGCACGGCGCCCGCGTGGCGCAACTGCCGGAAGAGCGCGGCCACGGCGTGCACGATCGCCTGACGGGAGGCGTCGGTGGTCGCGGCGCGCCATGCGTCCGGGAGGTCGGCGCCGTCGAGCGCGCGGGTCACGACGTCAGCGCGGGCGAACGGTCCGGGTCCGGGATACACGGCGTACGCCAGCACCTGCGGCGTCGCGACCCCTGCGGCACGCAGCCGCGTTGCGATGGCGAGTTCCTGCGGTGCGCGCGTGGGGGGCAGGAAGAGATCGCCCGTCACGGCTGCCAGAAGGCCGCCGTGACGCGAATGACGGACGACGACGTTCGTCTGTTCCGCGAGGGCCAAGCGCCATGCGACGGCGCGTCCCTGCAGCGCGACGGCCCCCGGCTGGGCTCCGGCCCAGCCATGCAGCGTACGAGCGGTCGCCAGCGCCGCCTGCACCGCCGCGGCCACCGATTCGTGCGCCACCACCCGCACGCCGCGCGCCTCGACGGCCATGTAGCCGGCGGGGAGGGACGCCAGCGTCACCGCACCACTTTGTAGACCGGGACCGGTTGGCTCTTCCCCTTGAGTTCCATCGGCTCGAGCGCCTGCAGGCGCGGCGGCGTCTTGAGCGCCGCGCGGAACTCCTCGCTCACGAGGATCTCCCCCTTGCCCGCCTTGGAGCAGAGCCGGCTCGCCACGTTCACCGTGTCGCCGATCACCGTGTACTCGAGGCGGCGTTCGCTCCCGATGTTCCCCGCGAACGCCTCGCCATAGTTGAGTCCGATGCCGATCTGCAGCGTCGGACGGCCGCCGGCTTCCCAGCGCTCGTTCAGCTGGTCGAGCGCCACCATCATGTCGAGCGCGGCTTCCATCGCGCGGTCCACGTCGTCGCTCTCGCCCAGCGGCGCGCCCCACTGCGCCATCACCGCGTCGCCGATGAACTTGTCGAGTGTGCCGCCGTGGCGGAACACGCACTCCACCATCTCGGTGAAGTACTCGGTGAGCAGCTTCGCCATCGCGTCGGGGTTCATCGTCTCCGAGAGCGCCGTGAACCCGCGGATGTCGCTGAACAGCACGGCCACCGGCCGCTTGTCGCCGCCCAGCTTCACGGCGTCAGCGCTGTTCGCGATGCGCGCCGCGAGGTGCGGCGTGAAGAACCGCTCGAAGTTGCTGCGCACCAGCGCCTCGCGGCGGATGCGGTCCGAGAACTGCCCGTTATCGATCGCCACGGCGGCGATGCCGGCGAACGCGATGAGGAACTCGAGGTCGGCCTCGCCGAAGCGGTGCGTCGTCAGGAAATTGTCCACGTAGAGCACGCCGAGCACGCGCTCCGAGCCGATGAGCGGCACGCACATCGCGCTGCGCACCTTCTGCATCAGCACCGACTGGCCCGTGAACCGCTCGTCCTCGCCGGCGTCGTCGCTGAGCACGGCGACCTTCTCGCTCACCGCGGTGAGCGCGATCGACTGCGGGATCGCCTGCGGCGCGTCGGCGCCGCGCTTGTCGCGCGACACCTTGCTCACCAGCGCGCCGCGGTCGTCGAGCAGCGAGATCGCGCACCGGTCGGCTTCGAGGATCTCGAACGCGTAGTCCGCGACCTTGCGCAGCAGCACGTCCACGTCGGCGGCGCGCGTGAGTCCCTTCGAGACCTCGAGCAGGATGCGCAGCTTCTGGCGGTCCTTCTCGGCCGGGTCGGCCGCGCCGGCCATCACGGCCATGATGCTGCCGCTCTCCCTGCCGATGGCCGCGAGCGGATCGTGGCCCGCGGGGATCTGGCGTACGATCGTCGCGCCGGCCCGCGGCGGCGTGCGCGGCGTCGCCT